>NZ_JAFEMR010000030.1:0-54051 GCF_016892495.1 Bacillus sp. RIT 809
AATTGGTATCTGTGAAGGAAAAGTGTTTGTTCGTGAAGCTACGAAGAAGGGATATAACATTGCATACCATGGTGACACAGTGAATTTGGCTCAACCTAAAAGTAAAACGAGAAGGGGACGTGTTGGTAAGGGTGTAGCAAATACTCTTCTCACATCTAGAGAACAAGCTGTCTTAACTAGTGATGATAAGCTACGGTGGCTCACTGAAAGAGAATCATGGCGATTGCAAGGAATACCGGATTCATATTTCGAAAAGGCAGCTGTAGTTACTTCCAAGAATCAACTTTATAAGCAAGCTGGTAATGGTGTAACGGTAGACGTGGTGTATGAGATCGCAAAGCGATTTTAATAAAAATTTCATTTTGTAGAAAAGGGGAATGGATATGAACATCAAAACGCAATTAGAAAATATCGTTTGGCACATCCAAACAAACAGGGATGTCATAGGGGATAAACAAACACTGGATGATGTATTGATCTCCTTAAAGAGAATGGTAAGGGATGAGGAAAGTAAAAGAGCAGCTAGCAAAAGCTAACTGCTCACCCAAGAATAACAGAGGAAAGATAACCATGTGTCTATATTATTTACGGAATATTGAGTTTTATTCAGGGGAGGAAAAGAAATGAGTAGTGCATGTACATGCCATATAGATAAAGATAAGTGTTTTTGTTGCAAGGTGAGAGTGGGTACATTTCAAAGTAACTCATCGCAAGGTGTAACTATGGTACTTCCTAATGGTAAAGAACTTGAATTTCATACACATGATATAAAAAGCGCTTTTGAATTAGCGGATGTATTAATGGGTAATGTGATCAAATTAGACATACCAAATGATAATCAATTAGACAAACTTAATAGAATTAAAGAAATAATTAATTCTTAATAAAATAATCCTTTTAATAGAAAGTGAGGTTAAAAGAATGGAAGGCAACGTAAAGCTATTAGGTGCAGACGGAATGTGTGGAATGGAGTTTACAGGAAATAAGGTCAATGTTTATAACGATGCAGGATACGTGATGGAGAGTATGACAACAAAGGAGCACGTTCAGGAAGTTATTGATTTCCTTGAAGAGTGCAAAGAACAAATGGAATAGAAGGTGAGGATAGGAGAAATGTCTAAATTAAAGAAAAAGAAAACCAGAAAAGCTATTGCTCGACGTGCGAAAGCGGTAGATAAACATCGGGTTGATAACGCATGGAGAAACATCTTCGTACAAGCTGGAATTATAAAATAGTAGTAATGGAGGCGTAACAATGGGACAAGGTAACCGTGGAATGCATTTTGAGAAACTTATCAATTTATCTAATGAAATGTATCAACAGGAGGGAGTGGCGCTTATAAACAAGCGTCCGACTCCTGTGAAGGTATTAAAAATGGTTTATGGCCGTGTGAAAGATGGATATTACGAGTCCAAAAGTACAGTAGATTATGACGGTGTGTATAAAGGACGAGCTATTGCATTTGAAGCAAAGTCTACAAATGAGATTAATAGATTTGATTTAAAGAACATCGCACAGCATCAATTAGACTACTTGGAGAAAGCAGAGCAGATGGGAGCGGTTTGTTTCTTCCTTATAGAGTTTAGCAAGGATCAATCAGTATTCCTTGTGCCAACATCAGTAATTCAGTCTTACGTAAGGATGTCGCAGCAACCAAAAGGTAAGAAGTCGATACCAAGAGCAGACTTTGATATTTACGGATACTTAGTGGAACAAACAGAGAGAGCGCCAGTTGATTACTTACAATACATCGATGAGCAAGGAATAATTCCAGTTAGGTTTGATGAAATGTTTCAACTTGACCAGGACCATAAAAGGGTAGCAAATAACATTGAAGCAGCGAAAGAGAAGATGGCCAATAAGAAACGCAAATTATTAAAGGCTTAATGGATAACGGAACAATGCGCAATAGTGTGGTGGGGGCTATGTTAATGCGCGATGTTCCCTTATCCAACAATGAGATAGTAAAATTTCACGTACCTTATGTGATTTTAAAAAGACAAATTCGAAATAGGGGGATTCCTTCATGGAACAATTAACTTTATTACCGCAAATCGATGACAAGAAAGTGCAAAAGGAAGTGGTAAGCATCTTAAAGGAATACCGTGCATTAAAGATGCGATTCAATAATGAAGTGGAACAAGAAGGGATCAGTTTGTTTCCGGAGATACGCGATTCAAGAGTAACGAGTAGGATGAAAGTTAAACAAATCGAAAAGGCATTAAATAATATCCTGGATGAAGATGAGAGAAACATCATTACTATGAAGTTTTTAGATAATAAACCAGTTAAAGATGCATTTGTGCAAAATGAATTGATGATGAAGAACTCATACTTTTATGAGAAAAAGAAGAGTGCTATTAAATTGATTGCTACTACATTAGGAATCATTTAAAAATAGCAGAGAAAACGCAGAGAAATAGCATATTTTTTGGGGAGTTTTTGCAAATGAAATCAGCGGTAAGCTATTCCTATAAACAGTTCTTTGAAAAGAGAATACGTTTTGGGGATAGCGTTCCCATTATAATAACGTTACTCGGTGACGCGGAGGCTAGAGGGGATAAGAGTTTCCCGAAATTATTTATATTTTACTTCTCATTGAGTGTATAAACGTACCGCCTTTCGTTTGTAGGCTCATAGGTAGTAAAACCACCCTGTCATGTGGTTTCTTGATTTCTATGTTAAAACTGGATCGTTTTACCGATGGGATATGATGGTTCGATTGAATGAACTGCATGTTACAAAGAAGGAAAGTCTAAATCATATTGGTAATTGCTACCGACAATCACCGATATAGGTCAGGATGTTCTTCTTAAACGAGCAGAGAGCTTCCGCTCTTTGTTTGAGCCAATACAGCTGAACCTTACCCTCAGTCTTGTGTATTGGTTCAAACAAGGCGTAGGAAGAAACATATACGTCTGGATATAAATCCTTTATAATTCGATATTGGTGAAAATGACATTAAGTAGCCGACTCCACGGAGTATAAACGAGAAGATTCTTAGTCTTCTCCCAGTCACCGAACGTAAAGCGCGTAGCTAATTAGAGCTAGAAAATTATATGATGCGGTGGCTTGGAGAAGGTTGAGAGTACCTCACCTCAATCTTAAATGAAGAGATACTTATTGCCATTTGTTTTCTCTCTTTTCTCCCATCCCCTTGAGAGCTGTCACTTCGGTGATGGCTTTTTGTTTTGGTATAATATATGTGGAGGTGGATGTGTTGGAAAAAGAATACGAAATTGAAATTGATGAATTGCATGTTGAAATAAAATTTAAAGGTCACCGGTTGTCTATATGGAGTGGTGACTGTTATGTGTTTGATTATGAAGATGCGCCAGAAAGTGGTGTTTTAAGCGTATCTAGTGATATAGAAATAGTTGTGAAGGCTATTATTGAAGAACTTAAAAACCCGAATCATTATTGGTATGGGATTAACTCATGGAAAGACGGTAAACGTGTTGATGGTGATACGTTTAGAGCAAGATAAATACAATCAAGCATCCATAACGGGTGCTTTTTTCTTTGTTATATAGAAATTACACATTAAACGTGATTATGAATGAAATGGACGATTAGGAGGATGAATGATGGCTAATAACAAATTAACTATTAAAGTTGATGCTGATACGACAGAAGCGTTAAAACAAATGAAGGAAGTAACTGAAGCCGCTAATGAATGTGTGGCTGCTTTGGAGAAGTTGGAAAAGGTTATGGGTAAATTTAGAGGTGATAGCGAACCAATTGTAATGAATTCTTCTAAGGTACTTGAACAAAAAAATAGCAGTATCACATCTGGTAGTTATTTTAATTATGCTATTAGATGATTAAACTAATAGCAATTATCGTAGGCGCTGCCGTGATCGGTTTAGTGTCTTATTTCATTTTAAAGAGGAAGTGACTTATGAAGATTCCTGAATTAATACTTAATCTTTTTACCATAAATAAAAGTTATAAAGTTGTGACAATCGATGAGCATACATGCGAACCAAGATATACCTATCAAGGAACTGTGTTATGGAAAGATGAAGATGGTTTTAAGATTGGAACAAAAGATAAATGGATGCATCTTTTGTGGTGTGAAGTTTATGAAGTGAAGGAATTAGATTAAGGGAACATAAGGAGTGATGGCATGACGTGGTTAAGCTTCTTTTTAGGGTATTTTACAGGTACGATTGTTACTTTATTGATGCTCTACTTTGGATATCGGATTGCTGAGATGAACAAGGCAGAAATGAACTGGCATGAAATTACTGAGATTGATAAGTCAGTAGAGAAGGAAATGGAACAGTTGAAGGCGTTAAGGGATGATAAGGGGTGAGGGGAATGAGGATAGATATTGAATCACTTCGAGAAGCCTTTATAAAGTTTGCTAATGAATTATGTAAAGTGATTGCCCAGATTGTTTCAGATTGTTGGGAACAGATTAAAGAACTTACAGTGAAGTATATTGAGTATAAGTTAGAACAACCACAACGGATAGTATATGGTCATGTTCAAAATAAAGTGATGAAATCACAGGTATTGAATCGTAAGCCGATGCTTATTAGAGCTAGGACTACTTGTTAGGGGCGTAGAGATGGAAATTATTTACGAACATCCTTGGTTAACTACATGGTTTATATTATGGATTTGTATTTGTGCGTCTAGCGTTGTATCGATGGCGAAGAAGTAACAAAACAAACGAACACAACGAACGAAAAAATACCTGAGACTATTGCCCCAGGTAAGCTTGTACAATTATTAAGATTAATTCTACTAATTGGTTGAATTGAATATCAACCTCTAATTCCGTTGACTCTTTTGTCTTTGCGTATCTAAAATTCATCTCTATCTCTCCCTTCGTAGTTATATACAAACCAAAAGGAAGTTCTCCACAAAACATCCTTATAATTCGTTCACCTATAACATACGGATGGTGTGACACATTCGAACAAAAATAGAGGTAGTTAACAAAGTGAAGTTTATGCAGGAAATAACGGTGATTAGGTGCTGAAAATGGCGTAAAATCAACGATGTATAAAAGATATTGTAAATGGAAGTAATCAAAAGCGCCACAAACGTTGATATGAAGGGATATTTCCCGAAAACCTTGTTTACATAAGATACATTATATCTAGTGAACTAGTATATTCATTCATTTCCCATGCATATAACAAAATTACTAACGGATTTTTCAAAATAAGATTCTTTTGAGGTGATTTCGTGCTGATCTATACAGTTGTGATGTGGGACCATGCTGATACAGATATTATGTTAGCTACCGCAGACAGAGAAGAAGCATTAAAAGAATTTGAATCATGCGTTGCATTCTCTTTGCAAGTTTGGGAACAAGGTGAAGTACTTATTGAAGTGATCAATAGTGAAGGTGAATACTTTGCTGATGGTGGATTAGAAAGATATCCAGAAAAAGGGCAACAGTTATTTAATGAGATAGTAGAACAATTGCAGTAGCGAGTCTGATGCTTTTTTATTTTGTATGAAGGGAATGAGTTATGTGGAAGTCATTATAACTAATATCGATTTTTAATATAATGAAGTTATTTATATGAGCGATAGCAATAGGGTGTTAAATGATATTGATTTAGCCGTAGCTAACATATCTTTTTATATGTACAAAAATAGGAACAAGTTAACTGGAGAACATTCAATACCGTTTGAACAATACCGAAAAATGAACCATGACGAATTAATAGAGCATATTAAAGAAACGTTTAAGTAGTCTAATGGCTGCTTTTTTATTTTATAAAGGAGGAATTATATGCTTTATTTCTTATTGTATATAGTTATTGGTATGGTATTCGCATCAACTGCAGCATACGGACCATTACGAAAGTTAGTTAAAGAGAGTGACGGAAAAACGGAAGAAGAAAGAGCAGCAGTTGCAATACAGTTTCTTTTAACTTTGTTATTTGTAGCTATCATCTGTCCTTTCTGGCCAGTGCTATTAACATTTAAAATCATTGGGTTTTTCAAGAAGGACAAGAAAGAGGAAAAGGTGAGTGCTGAATAGTCAGTCATGCTCACCTTTTTAATTTATATAGGGATTACCATAAGGAGGCGGATAAATGAAATACCTTCATAAATTATTTTCTAAGTTAGGATTAGTTGGGCATAAAGATTGTTTGAAGTACAACTGCGAGAATTATTGCGGTTTCAGTCCTTCTGAGAGTATTTTATTTTGGATGAAAAAGGATTAGTACAAATTACTTCCTATTATATAGAAGGTGGTGGGTGATGTGAAGTGAGTAGACGAAGCGTAGAAAGAGATAAAGCATTTGAGATGTACAAGGATTCAAAGGGCGAAATCCCTATTGAGGAGATTGCAGAAGAGTTAGGAAAGAGTATTTCTCTTGTTAGAAAGTGGAAATCCAAAGATAAATGGGACGAAAATATTACCGGTAATATTACCGTTGGTAAAAAGGTAATTACCAAAGTGGAAAATCCTAAAACTAAGAAGAAATTGAAGGCGATTCTGGAAGACGAAGAACTTAGTGAGAAAGAGCGTCTTTTTTGCTTATATTATGTTAAATATTTTAACGGAACCCAAGCTGCACTTAAAAGTGGGTACACGAAAGAAAGCGCTCATGTACAGGCTAGTCGATTGTTACGACGCGAACGAGTTTCTTCCTATATAAAGGAGCTTAAAGGTGAGTTAGTCGGAAATATATTCGTGGAAGCGATGGACGTATTAAATGAATACATTAAGATTGCTTTTGCTGATATTACTAACTATGTGGCTTTTGGACAGAAGGAAATTGAAGTTGATGTTGGTGAGAATACAACAGTAGACGAAGATGGCAATGAGACAACCGAGACTGTAACTGAAGCTAGAATGGTCAATTACGTTGATTTACAAGATCATGAGATGGTCGATGGTTCGATCATTACTGAAGTGAAGCAGGGTAAAGACGGTGTATCTATTAAACTTGCTGACAAAATGAAAGCATTAGATAAATTGGCTCAATACTTCGACTTAGTTCCTGACAACTTTAAGCGACAAATTGAAGAGGAACGCCACAAAATGCAGATGGAAGTTCAGAAGGTACAAGTCGAGAAGACGAAAGCTGAGGTCAAGGAACTTACAGACGACTCCAGTAATGGTAATCGCGTCATTATTGTAAACGATAAGGAAGCCATGAGAAAGGCGATGCAAGATGACCAAGACAGTTAATATCATGGACTTGATGAACAACAATTTCTATTCTTTATGGCTTTCAGAACAGTCTCATATCGTTGCAAAAGGCGGTCGTTCTTCCATGAAGTCATCGGTTATTTCTATGAAGCTTATAACAGACTTCTTGGAGGATGAACAGGGCAATGTAGTTTGCTTGAGGAAAGTCGGTAAATACCTTTCAACCTCTATATATGAGCAAATCAAATGGGCTATTTATATGCTTGGTGTAGAAGGTGAGTTTTACTTCGGTAAATCACCATTAATCATTAGACATAAGAAAACCAATACTGCTTTTTACTTCTATGGTTGCGACGATCCATTGAAACTTAAGTCTGCCAAGATAGCTAAGGGATACGTAATGTCTCTATGGTTTGAGGAAGCAGCAGAGTTCGCAGGTGTAGAGGATATCGATATTGTTGAGGATACATTTATCCGTCAAGAAATCGAAGGTAAGGAAGTAAAGGTGTACTTCTCTTATAACCCACCAAGAAATCCTTACAGTTGGATTAATGAGTGGTTAGATAGTAAAGCTGGAGATGATGACTATTTCATTCACCATTCAACTTACATGGATGATAAAAAAGGATTCTTATCTCAGCAGATGATCAGGAAGATTGAGAAGTATAAGATACATGACGAAGATTACTGGCGTTGGATGTACGGCGGAGAGGTTATTGGTTTAGGAGATATGGTCTACAACATGAATAACTTCAAGAAGATAAGCCAATTACCTGAAGATGATGATTTAATTCTTATCGATATCGCAATAGATACAGGGCACCAAGTATCTGCTACTACTTATCTAGCATTCGGATTAACGAAGAAAGGTAACGTCATACTACTTGATACGTATTACTATTCACCTGAGAATAAGGTTGTTAAGCGTGCTCCTAGTGAGTTCTCGACAGACTTGAATAAGTTTGTTACAGGTATCACAAAAACATTTGAACGATACATTGATAAGCAAACAATCGATTCTGCTGAAGGTGGATTACGTAACCAATACTTTAAAGATTACGGTATTAGATTGCATCCTGTAGCAAAAAAGAGAAAAGTTGAAATGATTGAAAACGTCTATGACCTATTGTCGCAAGGACGTTTTTTTATTTTGGATACTGAGAACAACAAAATATTTTATGAAGAACACAAGAAATATCAGTGGGAAGCGAAGACATTAAAAAATCCGAATCCTGAAGTTATAAAGGTAGACGATCATACAGCAGATGCATTTCAATATTATGT
Source organism: Bacillus sp. RIT 809 (assembly GCF_016892495.1). Lineage (NCBI taxonomy): Bacteria > Bacillati > Bacillota > Bacilli > Caryophanales > Bacillaceae > Bacillus > Bacillus sp. RIT 809. Next base: position 8,418 of record NZ_JAFEMR010000030.1, read on the forward strand.
GAATGATAATCTACAGAAATTAAACCTCAAATATTAGTAAGGGGGTGATGCGTTGTTTAAAAGACTCATCTCCGGCATAAGGCAGGTGTTATATAAAATGGGCCTAATTCGTGGAATTAAGAAGATATCCGATAAAAAAGAGATACCTATTAATGAGGAATCCTACAAGCATATCGATATGTGGAAGGCGTTATACAGCGGTCATTATGACGATTGGCATAACGTTAAGTACCATACGATTGAGGGGCAGAAGACTAGAAAGATGGCATCGCTAAACATGGCGAAAGTCGTATCGCAGGAAATGGCGGCTCTTATATTCAATGAGAAGTGCTCGATTAATATTTCTGATGACGTACTTTCAGAAAACATCAAGAGTGTCTTAGATGATAACAACTTCATTAAAGAGTTTCAAAGGTATTTAGAGTACACATTTGCTTTAGGTGGAATGGTTATTAAGGTTTACTGGGACAATGGAATTAAACTTTCTTACGTTACAGCAGACTGCTTCATACCAATTGCGTGGGATAACAAACATATCACTGAAGGTGTGTTTGTTAATGAAGTATCTAAGGGTGATAAGAAGTATACGCTACTTGAGTGGCATCTAGTCGAAAATAATGAATACGTAATAAGAAATGAATTATATGAGAGTAAGAATCAAGGGGACTTGGGTGTAAAAGTATCTTTATCTACGCTTTATCCAGATTTAGAGGAAGAAGTGTGGATTAAAGATATATCAAGACCTTTATTTGTATACTTCAAACCAAATACAGCGAACAATTTGGACTTAAGCTCACCATTAGGAATTTCCCTTTATGCTAATGCGCTTAGCACACTGAAATCACTTGACATTGCGTTTGATAGCTTCCAACGTGAGTTTGTTTTAGGTAAGAAACGTATTGTGGTACCTGCTTCAGCAATCAGAACTGTTATAGATCCACAATCAGGAATACCGCAAAGATACTTCGATGCCACTGATGAAGTCTATGAAGCGATGAATTTTGATGACGGCGCAAAACAGATTCAAGATGTATCAGTGGATTTACGTGTTGAAGAACATACAGCTGCTATTAATGCACTTTTAAACTATGTATCGATACAGGTTGGTTTCTCTGCCGGAGCATTTAGCTTTGATGGGCAAGGCGTTAAAACAGCAACAGAAGTTGTTAGTGAAAACTCCAAGACATTCAGAACAAAGCAGTCACATGAAACGATTATTGAGGATGGTATTCGTGATTTAGTTGATATCATTATCGAAATCGCTGCTCTATATGATGAGTTTGAAAGTACAGATGAATATGAAGTTACTGTTACCTTTGATGACTCTATAGCAGAAGATCAAACTGCTGAAATCAATAAGCAGATTTTACTTGTTACAAACAATTTAACCAGTAAGAAGAAAGCTATCATGAAAATACACGGTGTTTCTGAAGAAGAAGCAGTTCAAATGTTAGAAGAAATAACGGAAGAGAATAGAATGGCCCTTCCTGAAAATGTTGATTTCTTCGGATTGGAAGGGAATCAACAGAAAAATAATGATCCAGGAGCTGAGTAATCATGGCATTACCTCCTGAAAAATTACAGCAGCTCTCTATATTCGTAGTTGATATTTACAACGCGATTGAAGAAGAGTTGCTTTTAAACATGGCCAGAATACTTAAAAGCGATATGGATTTGCTGCTAACTGCTGAAAATGCAGAACAATATCAGCATTGGCGCATGGTCCAATTAAATAAATTAGGCGTTCTAAATAAACAGCAATTAAATACTATCGCCAGGCATAGCGGTAAAACGGCTGAAGAAGTGAAAACAATGCTACAAGCAGCAGGGTCAGCCGCTATAAATCAACATGAAAGTATTTATACAAAAGCTGTTAAATTAGGTCTATTGAAAGTAGCGCCGCCAATGGCATCAAGCGCTGCTTTAATCAGCATTTTAAACGCATACGAAAGACAAGCCTTAGACGTCTTTAATTTAGTCAATACAACCATGTTAAACCAGGCACAGCAAGTCTATCTTGATGTTTTAAATCAAACGGTAGGTAAAGTACTTGGAGGTGTTATAACGCCACAACAAGCACTTAGGCAGACTGTTTCTAAATGGGCTCAGAAAGGTATTCCTGCTTTTATTGATAAGGCTGGTAGAAAATGGAGTACAGAAGCTTATATAAATAACGTTACACGTTCTACTAGTAATAATGTAGCGAATGAGATGCAGGATAAACGTGCTGAAGAATATAACTGCGACTTGGTTGAAACGAGCTCACATTTAGGAGCAAGGCCAGGCTGCGCACCGTATCAAGGTAAGATTTATTCAATGAGTGGAAAAAGCAAAAAATATCCTGCATGGTCAACTACAACATACGGCGAAGCAAGCGGAATTTTAGGTTGCAATTGTCGCCACCTAAAGTATCCCTACATTGAAGGCATGTCTAAACGTACTTATGAACCGTACGATTACGCAAAAAACGATAAGGTATATCAAGAAAGCCAACAACAACGATCGTTAGAGCGGCAGATTAAAAAGGCGAAAAGAGAAGTCAAGATGTTGGAAGCTATCGGCGATAAAGAAGGTGTGAAACTATCTAAGAATAAAGTTTCGCAACGCCAAGCTAACATGAGAGACTTCATTAAAGCTACAGGGCGCAAGAGACAACCGAACAGAGAACAAATCGTATAGGAGGAATTAACATGTTAAAACCATATCGTTTACGAATTAAAGGATTTCAATTCTTCTCAGAAGATCCAAACGCAGTACCACCTGCACCGGAAGGAGGTGATCCAAGTGTAACGAATCCAGAAACCACACCGCCAGTGAATCAAGAACCACCTGCACAACCGCCAGTTGCTTTTACACAAGAGCAGATGGATGAAGCTAAACAAAAGCAGGAAGCAGCGCTACTAAAGAAACTCGGTGTAGAAGACTTAAACCAACTAAAAGATACATTAAAAGGTTGGAATGAACATCAAGAATCTTTAAAAACAGATCAGCAAAAGCGAGATGAAAAGTTAACGACGTACGAGACTCAATTACAAGAAAAGAATGAGTCTCTTTTTAATTTGCAAGCAGAGAACGCTGCGATTAAGTCAGGTATTAAAGAAGATAGTATAAACGATGTTATTACTCTTGCTAAAACAAAGGTAAGTGATGATGTAGACATCGCAAAAGCTATTGAAATGGTTGTGGAAAAGCATCCTTACTTTAAAGGTGTAGTGGAACCTCCTGTAGATCCAGGGAAACCGAAACCAACATTTTCAAACGGTCAACACCAACAAACGTCAATGACTGATTCCGAAAAGTGGGCTGCAGCTTTTAAAGTACACCAAAACTAAAATAATATGAAAATAGGAGTGATTTATTCATGGCTACACTAAATTACGCTAGCTTATATCAACAGGCACTAGTTCAAAAATTCTCACAAGGTTTATCTTTTTCCGCTTTATACGCTACACCAAACAACGCGACTGTAAAATGGACAGGGGCAAAAACAATTCAGATCCCACGCATTAAAGTCGGTGGTTATACAGATGTTAACCGCGATCAAATGGGGAACTACACACGCCGCGTTGATAACTCATTCGAGCCTAAAACTTTAGGTCATGACCGCGAATTCCGTACTTTAGTTGACCCAGTAGACGTTGACGAAACGAACATGGCTGTAACTATCGCAAACATTACGCGCGTATTCAATGATGAAGAAGCAACACCAGAACACGATAAATACATGTCTTCAAAATTATATGCTGAATTCACTGGAGCAGGTAAAGTTGCGAACAGCACAGTATTAACTACTGCAAATATCTTAACTGTATTCGATGATATTATGCTAGAACAAGATGAGGCGGAAGTGCCACAAGAAGGACGTATTCTTTACGTAACGCCTGCTATTAAAAAGTTACTAAAAGAAGCAGAAGCGATTCAACGTAAAATTGACGTGAACACAAATAACGGACAAGTTAACCGTAACGTATATTCACTTGATGAAGTTACACTTGTCACTGTTCCTTCATCTCGTATGAAAACAGCTTACAACTTTACGAATGGCGCTGTTCCTGATGCTGCTGCAAAACAAATTAATATGATCTTAGTTCATCCATTGGCTGTGGTTTCTCCACAACAATATGAATTTGTAAGCTTAGATGCTCCAAGTGCAACAACTGGCGGTAAATACCTTTACTATGAGCGTAAATACTGGGATGTATTTATCTTAGGTGCAAAAGTAGACGGTGTTAAATTCCATATCACAACACCTTAAAAGAGAGGATTTTATAGCTTCTCTTTTTTATTATGAAAGGATGATATATACATGAGTAACACAGTAAAAGTTCAACGATTAAACAAAGTATTACACATTGAAAAAGACTTCTTAACAAGCTATCTGAATGACGGTTTTGATCAAATCAGTGAAGAAGGAAAGATCATCAAACGCGCGACAGGTGGGCGAAATGTCACTGTATCAGAGCATAACACCGCACTTGATCGCATCGAAGAATTGGAAGCGGAATTAGCGGAGTTAAAAGCACCGAAAAAAGCTGCTAAGTAGGTGATTGCATGCCATATATCGATGTAGATTACTATAATAACGACTATGAAGGAACTCCAGTTGCCGATATAACGTTATTAAAAAGAATGATTAAAAGAGCCAGTGAGCAGATCGATAGCATCATAGGTTACAAATTACAAGGAGTTGACTTCGATAAAGTTGCTCCTTTTATTCGTGACCAGGTGAAAAAAGCAACTGCTGCACAAGTTGAATTTCTAGCTATAAACGGCATTACTTCTGCAACTGTAAGCGAAGGTGGCGGCGGTTTCTCTGTTGGCGCTTATTCAGAGAATGGCATGAGTGCAGGAGCAGCAGATGCACCTAGTCATTATGATCGTTATGCGATAACTGTAGTCGATTACTTACGACCTACCGGTTTACTTTACTCAGGCGTGTGCGTACATGGCTAAACCAATTAGACGCTCATTGTTAATCCATACAGTCGAGTATTTGGAGTATAAAGGTGAGGATGATACCTGGAGCGGAAGTGATAACTACGCACCTGCCGTAACAATTGAAAGGGTTCGAATTGAGCCTAAAAAAACATTTGTATCTAATGGTAATGGTGACAGTACTGTTATGCAAACACTGTTATTTCATGATGCGGTACATTCAAAACCAATAACTTTCAAAGAGAAATCCAAAGTCTTATTTAACGGAAAAGAATTGACCGTTAGCAAAGTCAGTGACTTTTATGATCGAAGCAGCCTTCATCATGTGGAGGTGCTGCTATCTTGATAAGAGTAAATATTCAAATGGATACACAAGCAATTGAAAGCAAGGTGCTAAAAGCAACAGAGAAAGCACAATTCGCCCTGGATCAACAAGTACTGAAGGATAGTAATTACTATATCCCTAAAGATACAGCTGAGTTAGAGCGTTCCGGCGTTAGATTTAGCAGACCTGGAGAAGGGCATGTAGAATGGAATACTCCTTACGCTAGGCGGTTGTATTACAATCCACAATATAACTTTTCTACAGACGTCAATCCTAATGCTCAGGGTCTTTGGTATGAAGCAGCAAAAGCTGCTAAATTAGATAATTGGGTTAAATTAGTTGAAAAAACAACTAAAGATAATTTGTAGGTGATTCATATGAAATGGTTGATTGATTCTATTAAAAATCATTTAGCGAGTAATTTATCACCGTCAATAATGTTTGCTCCGGTTAAAGCTGACATGTTGGATATAGGGACAAACAATAAACCGAAAAAGAGTATTGCTGTTCGTATGATTCCATCAGCTCCGGGAGAACAGTATTTCGAAGGTGAGATCATAAACAAACAGTTTCAAGTGCTTGTTAAGAGTGATAACCAATTAGAGGTTAATAACACAATAGAAGCAATTACGCGTGAATTGAATAACGTTCATAGGCGAAGTTTCAATGCTATTGATGGCTCCTATACACTAAGACGACTCAATGTGTATGTGGAGCCTAATTTTATTGAGAAGACAGCAGCGAATGAATTTATATATACTGCTCTGTTCAGCGCAGAGTTAGAAATAGGAGGTAATTAATTTGGAAAAAGATCAAGGGTTTTTATTGAACCATGGGTATAAGTTTGAAATTAATGCTACATCTACTCCAGAAGTACCTGCATGGGAACGAATTGCTGCAGGTATTACATCTGTAGACCCTGATAACAACGAAGAATCAGAAGAAACGTATTATTACGACGGTGGCGGTGCTGCTGAACGTGATATTACAGGTTTTATGATGTCCTATGGATTTGAAGGCCATCGAAAATACGGAGATAAAGCGCAGGATTATATCTTTAGTAAAGTACACAAAGTTGGTCCGGAACGTAAAACAGAATTGAGAGTTACTGAACCGAATGGGGACAAATGGGAAGGTAAAGCAACTATTTCCGAAATTAAATCTCCGGGTGGAGATGCAAACTCTAAAGGTGAAATTGAATTTACAATCAGTTTTGACGGAGTTCCTAAATTCACAAAAGCAGTAGCTTAATCTTATTGAAAGAGTCGTTAACGCGGCTCTTTTTCTTTTAAATAAATTATAAAAATGGAGAGTGGAATAGAATGACACAATTTAAATTTGAATTTAAAAAGACTTATAAAGAAGTAGATGTAGCAGGAAATATTTATTGCGTTGACTTTAATGATGAGGCTTTAACGAAATATCAAAAGGCATTCAAACGATTCGATAAAGAAATCAAAGTTGTTACGGATAGTATCGTTGATTTTGATGCTGCTACAGATGAAGTTATTGAAAAAACAGCAGAAAAACAAAAAGAAGTCGTGAAAGCGATTGTTGAAACATTCTTAGGAGAAGAATCTTTCGAAGAGTTATATGAAAAAGCTGGTAAATCATCAACGAACCTAATGACACTTGTTTATTATCTAAACGAACTTTACATTGATGAAGAGAAAAAGAAAGCCGATAACGCACGTGATAAATATCTAAGCAATGTGAAGAAATAATGTTTTCATTAACAGAACGCGAAAATGACTTCTATACATGGAAAGGCGTTCGTTTAGAACTAAACTTGACGTTTGACAATATCATTTTGCTGTTAGATCTTCTATCTGACGAAGAAGTAGATGAATATGCAAGAATAGATATCGCGTTACACATGCTAGTCGTTGAAAGAGATCTTTTAAAGCAACTAGACATGGAACAGAAATCGATGCTATTCATGGATATTTTGAAACATAGATTAAATATCGACTTAGAAGAGTTAATGAAAAAAGATAGAGAGAAAAATAAAAATAAAGAAGATGAAAAATTACCGGATCCGCCAATAGTTGAATTCACTATTGATGCAGAACGGATTTTTTCATCTTTTTTATTTGACTACAATATCGATTTAATTGAGCAACAAGGAAAAATGCAGTGGAACAAGTTTTTAGCTCTCTTCCGTAATCTTTCTGAAAAATCTCCAATGGGACAAGCGTTTCATTATCGTACTTGTGAAATACCACAGAAAGATAAACATAATAACGATGAAAGAAAACGTATCAAGAAAATGAAAGAAATTTATGAGCTTCCGAAAGCTAAAGAAATGAGAGAACAACGCGAGTTCATTGAATTCCAGAAGAGCATGGAAGCGAAAAAAGCCATGATCGAAGGTAGGTGAAACAATGGCTGATGGAAGAGTTGAGATAGAAACTAGGTTAGAAACGGGTAATCTACGCCGGGATGTTCAGACTGTAAACGCTGAGCTATCCCGTATGAATGGGAACATTGCAAGTGTCTCAGCAGGTGCAGCACGCTCGACAGAACAGTCCTTTAATGGGATGAATAACGCTGCTCAACGTGGGATACAAGCAACGGAGAGAGCGCACAGTAGTGCATACAGAGGAATGGCTAATGATGCTCGTTCTAGTTACAATCAGCAAGGTAATGCGGCTCAATCAGCTGCACAAGCAGTAAGTAATGCAGCTAGACAACAGCAAGAAGCAGCAAGGTCCTCATATGATAGTCAATCAGCATCGGCTCGCTCATCTTACCAACAACAGAGCCAGTCATCTCAGCAGTCTTACATGCAGCAGCAACAATATGCCAACTCTTCATATAGGCAACAACAACAAGCAGCAAGAGATTCATATAATGCTATGAGTGCTGAGTCAAGAGCAATGCATGCTGAGATGAGAGCAGGATGGAGACAATCACAACTTGGACAGGCTGCATATATTAATGACCAAGTAAAAGTCCAGTATGGTTATTACCAGTTGGCTCAAGCTTCAGCTACTTACCGGGGATCTACAGAACAGTTTATGGGAACAGTAAGACAGCTTGGAGCAGAGCAGAAGAGAGTAGCAGATGCTCAAATGGCTGCAAATGAAATGGGTAAAATGGCTATGATGCAGCAAGCTGGGATGATGATGAATATGTCTACCCAAGCAAGCAAGATCAGTGCCAACTATGACCGCATGGGTTCTTCTCTCCTGCAAGTGAATAAAGGCGGGTTAATGGTAGCAGATGGATTAAATAAAATGGCAAACGCCGGGGACGCTGCTGTACTATCCCTCAAGATGCTCGGACCTACTGCTAACATGAAAGCTTTAACAGATATGCAGAACATGATTATCCAAGGACAGATGCGGATCGGTATGGTTGCTATGGCTTCAGCGGCTACGGCTGCGATTGCATATGGTGCATTATGGAAAGCTGCGGTTGGACCTGATCCAAGTACCGTATTCGCTGCACAAGAGGCAGCTTTGACAAAGTATAAAGATGCAGTTGTGTCACGTACGAATGAGATCGTTAATGCATGGAACATCTTTGAAAATGTAACTTGGAATAAAACTAGTCCTAAGAAGTTAATGGAGAACCTTACTGCTCAAGTTCAAGTAATGGGTCAGTGGAAAGATAATCTTACTTCTATTGCAGGACGTACAACTCAAGAGTTTGCGAACTACCTTGCAAAGCTTGGACCAACAGCAGCAGCAGAAGTTGCAGCAGTTAATAGTATGTCTCAGCCAGAGCTTGATAAATATGTTGCGTTATGGAAAGAGAAAACAGCCCTTGCCCGTGGACAGGCTGTAACCGAGCTAGAAGGGCTTAAACAGGAAACAATGACTAAGATTAAGGAGCTTGGCGACACTCTCACACCGCTCGGTCTAGCCGCTGAGAAGTTTAAAACAGTTTGGGCTGAAGCACTAAAACCGATGGTACAAGCATTCACAAATGTAATGGTTCCTGTGACAGAGTTTGCAACTAAGATTGGTGAGCTTATCATCAAGTTCAATGAAGCTAATCCTACATTAGCACTATTCATTCAAGGTACAATGATGCTTGTTCCGGCTCTTATGTTACTGCTTTCACCATTGGCAGCAGGTATTGGTCTATGGAATGGTATTCTCGCAGCTATGAACGCTGCTTGGGTGATTATTGGACCACTTGTAACTGGTCTACTTGCCATGAGTGCGACAGTATGGATCGTTGCCGCTGCACTAGCCGGGCTAGCTATTGGCTTTGTAGCGTTATGGAATAACAGTGAGACTTTCCGTAATGGAGTTATAGCAGGTTGGGAAGCTATCAAAGCGGCTGCACTAGCCATATGGAACTTTATCCTTACTCAAGCCATACAACCTGCGATGGCTGCAATAGGTGCATTCGTGGGTGATAAGCTCCGGGAAATACAAGCATTTTGGGATCAAAACGGAGCCGCTATTATGCAAGCCGCTACAAATGCGTGGAATGGGATAGTTTCAGCCTGTCAAGCAGCGATGTCATTTTTGCAACCGATATTCGAAATAGCTTGGATGATTATAAAAGAGATTGTAGTTGGCACATGGGAAGCGATTAAGAATGTTATCAACGGCGCCCTAAATATTATTATGGGCATTGTACAAGTTTTCACTGGTATTTTCACAGGCGACTGGAATCGAGTTTGGGACGGCGTTAAACAGATTTGGAATGGCGCCCTAGAATTGATTTGGGGATGGTTCCAATTATGGGGCGCAGGTAGAATACTAGGATTCTTAGGTGGATTTGTCGGTAAGTTCTTCAAATATTTCGATGATGTTTGGAAGAGTATTAAAGGTGTATGGAATGATGTGATTACGGAAATATGGTTCTTCTTCGCTCAGAAGTTTGAGACAATAGGAAATTTCGCTAAGTCTTTCATGAGTACCTTGAAATCTATGTTCTCATCAATTTGGAACTCTATTAAATCCGTTTGGGATACAGTAATGAACGCTATAAAGTCCGTAGCGGAAAATATATGGACCGGGATAAAATCCTTCCTTGGAAATATTTGGAATGGCTTGAAATCGCTGTTCGAATCGGTTTGGAATGGGATAAAATCAGTCGCGTCATCTGTCATGTCAGCTATCCAGTCAGTGTTTTCCACGATATGGAATTCGATAAAATCAGTAATCCAATCGGTTTGGTCGACTATAACTTCGGTCATAACATCGGGGCTTAATGCAGCAAAATCAGTCGTGTCATCTGTCATGTCAGCTATCCAGTCGGTATTTTCCACAATATGGAATGCGATAAAATCAGTCGTGTCATCAGCACTGTCTGCGATACAATCAGTAATATCGTCAGGGATGTCTGCGGCGCAATCAATCGTGTCATCAATCGGAAATACTATTAAATCTACATTCACGAATATATGGAACGGGTTCTCAAACATCGTCTCAAATACTTTCAACACTGTTAAATCAGCAGTGACAGGCGGACTACAATCAGCAGTAGACATTGTGAAAAACTTTGGCTCTACTTTCATGAATGCAGGTAAAGGTTTAATAGATATGATGGCGCAAGGTATTAAAAATGCAGCAGGAGCTGTAACAGGTGCTATCAGTGACATAGCAGCTAAAGCCCGTGACTTCTTACCGTTCTCACCTGCCAAGACTGGTCCACTTTCTGATATTGATAAACTGGACTTCGGAGGGCCAATCACTGACTCTATCCATCGTGCAACAAAAGGCATACAAGTTAATCTTGCTAGCATGCTAGAACTTCCTGTAATTGGAGCGACTGGCGAAGGGATGACGAGATCGTTTGCAAAGAGTACAATTAATAATAACAACGGCGGAAATACAAACGTCATCACTGTTCAAATTGATCCTAGCAACATGAGTGAGTTCGAGCAGGTGATTGAGTTCTTTGATACGTTTAAGCAAAAGAAAAGAGCGAGGGGATAATATGAGTAATACCTTTAAAGTAGGAGAGATGCTGAACAAGCGCTCTCCCTTTTCTAAAACATTTATGAATTTTGATGGCTCATATACAACAGAGGTAAGAAGTACACTTGTCCATTATACGGATACAGAAGGTAACCTGCATAACGTTAATACAGCTCTTTTTGACGAAGCGACAATGTTTAAATATCAAGATGCAGTTGAGGTAACAGGTGCAGATATGTTAGCTGAAGCAAAAGACCGCTCTCAGGACGACAAGGACAAAGGAACTTTGAATCATGATGAGTACGACTATCAAGGAGCGAAAGTACCTTTTAGTGTACGCATACCGCGTATATTTAGCAGAGGATATACAGTAGGCGACGGAGAAGAATCAATAACGTTCACCCCGGTTGGTGCTTCACCTTCTAAAGGATACATCACAGCAAATAAGCCAAGTGAGATTGCCTATCAAGATGCATGGAATGACGCTGATGTTAAACTCGAATTAAAAGAGGACGGCGTAAAAGAAACGATTATCATGAAGACTGATAAAGCACCGAGTAAGTACCGTTTTGAGGTCACAGGAGGACTATCTGAAGACCTTTCTATAGGTAATATACATTTAGCTCCTGCATGGTTGACAGATGCTAACGGGACGTACAGAGACGTTAATCAGGTACTAGTTGTGAACGAAGAAAGTTTGGTTACTTATGTAGAGTTAACAGTTGATACTACTGATCTAGTTTATCCTATTACGGTTGATCCTACTGTCATCATTAACAGTGATGCTTCTAACAACAGAGTTGATAACAGTATCAGTTCCGCAACTCCTACGACTGTAGATTTAAATCCTTATGGGGGAAGCATAAACAAAACTGACACACTTAGATTTATGTGTAAGTACCCTAATCTGATGAGTACTATCCCTAAGGGATCGCTTATTGGAGAGGCAACTCTTCAACTAGACCAATACTTTTCGGATGGTAATGGGACAAAAGGTATTGTCGCTACTGCTATTACTAATGATTACAATACCTCAACGGTAACATGGAATAACCAACCTGTTTACTCATCATCCTTGATATCGCCAATAGTGACTTTCCCTGATAATAACCTAGCTTTTAAGATTGATGTTAAAAACATTATTCAAGGTATGACAAACGGGTCAAGCGTATATGGTTTCATGCTTAAAGCTGCTGCGCCTCTTAACGGGACTGCTAGCTTTGCTTTGATGGGACCTTCTAATATAGAGGAAAGACCTATCCTGTCTGTTACGTTTAACACGCCTCCCTCTAAACCAGTAGTAACTGTCCCAAACGGAGGGGAAACGTGGAACAGTTTAGAAACAATAAGATGGACACAATCGACAGATAGTAACAATCTAAACTACACACCGGTTGATCCTGCTACTGGATTAAGCCTGTTCACAGAAACAATGTATGGTGAATCCTTTATCGTGCTAGATGATAGATGGGTAGTATCAAACGTTGGACTGTATATGAAGTTGTACGACAGCGCAGCCGTTACTACAGTTGCGGGTAAGCTACGTTTAGTCAATGTCCTAGCTAATAACACGATAGGAACGACAATACAAGAGACCGCCGTAACAATAGCTAAAGGAGCAGTTGTTAAGCATTCAATGGCTATGAATAGGTCATTTAATAAAGGTGTTAAACTAGGGATTGTGTTTGTACCTGATAACGGGGTAGCGTATCAGTATCAAGCGCCAATCGCTCAAAAGTCGGTAATTGAAAAAATACCGAGTTGTGGAGTTATAAAGAATGGTAGTGTCGATTTAACAAGGGAAGGCGCTATAAGCGTAGATTACTCGGATGGCACACCGCAAAACGAATTAAAGTATCAGATTCAGCTCTCATCTAATAATGGTAGCACGTGGAAAGATATCGTACCCTTAACTGATTCAGGTATTAGTTCACTCGCATATGACTTTATTAACGAGCCTGAGAGTTCTACATCTAAAGTACGTATACGTGCATACGATGGATTTATTTATGGAGACTGGGATGAATCTGACGGGGTATTCACAATTCTGCATAACCAGGCTCCAGTAATGCCTACTAACCTTGCACCAAACGGAACAATACTAGATAGAGCCGTGGCTAACCGTTTATCTTGGAATCATAACGATCCGAATAGTAATGATCCACAATCAAAGTTTGATATACAATGGAGAGTACAAGGTAATGCAAACTGGACAACAATAACTCAGGCGACTACTAACCAGTATTATGATACACCTGTTAACCTGTTCCCAGCGGGTAAAATTGAATGGCAAGTAAGAACGTACGACCAAGCAGGGGTGAGCGGTCCCTATTCAAACGTTATCGTATTCACAGCAGCAGTAAGATCAGCGCCTCCACAGGTAACTTACCCAACAAACGGGGCGATAGTACCTATCTCTAGCCCTGTTATATCGTGGTCTCATCCTTCTCAAGTAAGGTATTGGGTTAAAGTAAAATCGAATACTGGTACTGTGGTATTTGAGGATCAGAAAACAAGTGTCAACAAAGCGGTAACTGTATCAACATCTTTAGTTAATAATAGTAGCTATTCAGTAGAAATAGCCGTGATGGATAACAACGGTCTATGGAGTACATTTGTTGTTGTACCATTTAGTGTTTCTTATACGCCACCTAACAAACCTGTCATCTCGCCTGTATATGACCATATTAGAGGATATATTAGATTGGAAATAACTAATCCAACACCAACAGGTACAGTACCAAAAGTTAGTTATATGGAAGTATTCAGAAAGGGAGATAATAACGATTGGATCAAATTAGCTAGTGGCGTGCAAGAAATAGCAGGTGGGACACCTTGGACAGACTATACCCCTACTCCTGAGAAAGATGAGATGTATATGGTTCGCGCATATGGGGTTAACGGGACTTTCGTTGACAGCGCACCTATTATATCCTGTGTAAGTCTCAAAGACGTACAAATTGTGCTTGCTTCTGATCCGTCTAAATATGTTGCACTGAGAAAGAGAGAAGCAGGTAAAGAAGTAACAGGTAGACAAGCTGTCACATCTGAATTTGCTGGTAGACCTTATCCCCTTACCGAGTTTGGAAGCAACCACAGTAGAACCTTTGATTACAGGTACAAGATCGAGTCATGGAACGATGTACTTCTGATTAGACAATTTGCTCAAGCAGGGGAAGCGTTTGTATTACGTGATAACTGGGGAAAGAAAGATTTCGTAACATTCAACTCAGTGGATATTGAAGAGAGTAGATACTTTTGGTACGCATCTCTCCAGCCTACTAAAGTATATTATGCGGAGGGGATAGAATGATCGATTTAGCGAGAAACGGATATACAAGCGCTGAAATTAAATCAGCTTTACACGGAGCGAAAGGTACTCGTTCCGTGTCTTTCCGTTATGAATTATTAGATAAGAATAACAATTTTAAAATGGAACTATTCAATGTGAAAGACGCATCTATTGATTACGGTGTGTTCAACGATATTAGAAGGACAGCTAAATTCGATATACAAGATCTATCCGCTGTACCAATTAATTATTATAGCGATAGAATCCGCCCTATTATGGTGCTTGATATGCCGGCGATGAATGGCAAGTCAAAAGGTAAGGTGGAGTTCCCACTGGGTATTTTCATCCTAGCTAGTCCTGAGAGAGCTGATACAGATGAGGGGATTGTAAGAAGCATAGATGCCTATGATCTTAGTTTGATATTGAAAGAAGATAGAGTCGAGGATATGTACACGATAACAGCAGGTACGAATTATAAGACTGCTATGATTGCCGTGTTAACAAGTGCAGGGATTACAAATTATTCTATTGAAGATACAGATAAAACAGTATCGAGGGATATACAATTTGAAGCAGGGACGCCAAAGTATGACATACTGAACCAATTGACAACAAACATAAATTTTATACCTGTAATCGTTGACGTCAACGGAACGTTCACAAGCAGACCTTACCTGTTGCCTCAAGTACGACCTGTTGACTACTTGTATGATGACAGTGAACTATCTATCATCATGAAGGGCGTATCTGAGGAGCTTGACACCTTCGGTATTCCTAACCGATGGATCGTAGTCCGAACAAACTCTGAGGAAGAACCATTGCGTTCTGTGTATACAAATACAAATCCATTATCACCTACCAGTACAGTGAACCGAGGCAGGATAATAGTTGATTACCGAGAATTAGAAGACATAGCTGATCAAGCTGCACTAGATGCGCATGCGAAACGAGTAGCAGAGAACGCTTCACAAGTATTCGGTAAATCTAGATTCGTTACGGCTCTAATGCCTATGCACGACTACAATGATATCATTCATCTGAAATACAGTAGGTTAGGAATTAATGATAAGTTCACAGAAACAGCATGGACAATGCAACTTGAAGCAGGAGGTACGATGTCCCATGAAATTAGAAAGGTTGTGAATGTATGATAACGGTTGATGATTTCTTGGAACTTACCGAGGATAAGAAACCTACTATCTCTATTAAGTTCGGAAAGATACCTTCCAATTATACGAGTGGTCGTCCTACTGTTATACTAGATGGTATGGCTTCCCCTACTATAAAACAGTACCCTTATATAGGAACATACTCACCTAAAGCAAACGCTCGTGTCATGATTGCGCAAGGTGTGATAATTGGTGACATAAAATAAGTTACCAATAATAATTAAAATTAGGTAAGAGGTGAGGGGAATAATCGCGCTAGAAGCATTAGAAGAATTAATTAGTTAAAACAGATGGAGCAGCAAACGCTGGTCTTTTTTATTTTGCATAAAGGAGTGATTTTATGACATTCAAAACACGTGAACTCACTGTGGATCTAGTGAATGAGATATCTACAAATGAAATCCGCTTTTCACAAGGCGATGAAAATTCTGCCAAGCTTGTATTAAATATAACAAATCAAGGGCAGGAGTTAGATTTAAGTAAAGCTACAGCAGTACGTATTACATTTGAAAAATCCGATAGGAAAACAGTATTTCAGCAAGATTGCCAAGTAATTAATGCAATGAAAGGTAAATATCAAATTGTATTAAAGACTCAAACACTTGCAGCTATAGGTAATGTATATGGACAGGTGCAGATTATTGAAGGTGACCAAAAGATAGATTCCCAGTTGTTCGTATTTACTGTTAAACGCTCATTATCAAGTAATGAAGCAGTCGAATCTAAAAATGAATTTTCAATTATCCAACGGGCGCTTGAAGTAGGAGAGCAGTTTAAAGGTGTAGATTTTGCTCCAATTATTGCAGCCGGAGCATTAGCACAGGGAGCACTCCCTAAAGCAGGCGGAAAGATGACAGGGAACATTGAATTCGATGCATCCACTACAGAAAAAAGAATATTCCACAAAGGCGCAGTTGAACATTTCGGATATCTATTTAATTCGAAAACTACGGGTATTTACAATTGGCGTGTGGATAAATTCGGTATTAGTTACAATGCTGAAACAGATACATTTACAGTCGGGGCTAATAATACAAACCTCATGAAGAAAACAGGGGACACGATAACAGGAACAACTACTATAACTTATCCGTTTCGCGTAGCATCAACAGACGGAACGAAATCAATCAACATGGAAATGGATTCAAACGGTAAGTTTTGGTTGGGTCAACTGTTACCTACCGCTAGGAATGTAGTTGCCATTGACCCGGACGGAACTTTCAATGTATTAGGAAATACAAACCTATTAAAGAAAACAGGCGACAAGATGTCAGGTGATTTAAATCTTGACAGAACAGGGACAGCGTCTAGAGATATAGGATGGACGAAAGACGGCGTTACTCAAACTAATTTAGGGATGAATAGCAGTAACAAACTTAGACTATATGACAACGTAAATGCCATTACTGCTTTGGATTACGATACAGCTACAAAAACATTTAATGTTTATTCGCCAAACACAAACCTAGTAACGAAAACAAAAGACGGCCCAGCAACTTTAACGTTGACGGCTGATGCAACTATTTCAGATGCAAGTTACCCTCCAATAGCACATAGAAGAGGTAATGCTGTTACTGTCAGAATTGCGGTTTCTAGAAATAACGGTTCAACTAGTTCGATTGTAACAACTCTACCTACCGATATGCGTCCGACACTTGATATATCACAAACGTGCATCGCTACAGATGGAACGGCAGTACAAACGACAATAACGGCGGCAACGGGAGAGATTAAGTTCTTCACAACAGGAAAAAACGTATTTTCAACTTATACTTTTGTAACTAACTAAGGAGGTAAACACATGGCTAAATATTACGGCTATTGTTATGATGCAAATGGGAAGTTCACGGAAATGATTCCTTTACAGGAGAAACCAGTTTATGAAAAGCAAACATTCCACCGAGAAGAACAGAAAGAAGTTATCACAGAAGAGAAGTTATGTGAGTTACATCAATCCATTGAAGATGGTACGTATAAGCCAGAAGTACCGTTACCTGATACTGGTGAAGAAGCAGAGATGTTTATTCCAGAAGAGCCAATCAGCAAATATGATTGTCCAGATTGCATTATGCGTGATGTAAAGTATGAAAAGATTCAAGTACCCTATGAAGAAGATGTCATTGTAGGGTATGAACCTGACATCCCTGAAAATTGTACTTTAGAGGTTTGCCCATGGTTAGGCTACGAACCAATATTCAAAGATGGTAAGTGGGTTAAAACTGTTGAGCCAGAACCTGTTGAACCACAACCAGAAGAACCATCAGAACTAGAAAAAATTAAAAAACAACAGGAATTAATGCAGCAAGCTCTAGATGAAATGATTATAAATAATCCAGGTAAAGAAGAGTTTAAGGCGCTAAACGAGCAACAATCGTTGATTCAAAAGGCTTTAGATGAGTTAATTATCACTAGTATTTAATAAAAAGGAGTAGATGTAGAATGGCGGAATACATGGCACAACGAGTAATTGATGAAATTTTCACGTATGCATTTATCATTGTAAAGATGAAGGCGTACAAAGAAAGAATCGATAAATACTTAACTGACAATGGAAGAGCAGATTTAATTACGGATAGCGCACAATAGTGGGCTTTTTATTTTTAACAAAATACGGATTTTACAGATTAAGAGGGGCACATAATGTGCTTCTCTTTTTATTTTGAAAGGAGTTGAACAAATGACGATTGAAATCGGTGTACTTATCGCAATCGTATCAGCAGTAATTGGATACTTTTCTTACGCTTTAAATCGCTCAAAAGAAATTAAGGCAGATGGTCAACAAGGGGCAGAAATGAAGGCGAAGTTAGAATACATCAGCAAAGGTGTCGATGATATTCGTATCGATCAGAAAGCAAGTGAAAGGCAGATGGTTTCATTCGGTGAACGGATTACAAGGGTAGAAGAAAGTTCCAAACAAGCACATCATAGAATTAATATATTAGAACGCGAACGAAATGAAAACTAATTAAAAAGCAAAGGAACTCTTAAAGAGCTCCACGTTTTTTTAATAAATCTTCAATTGCCTCATCAAGTAATTTACTAATCGGAACTTTAGTTTGGTCAGACAATTCTTTTAATGCTTCATAAAGTTCTGTTTTGACAGCGTTAGATAATGGTTTTCTATTTTTGAGACCGCGTTTTCCGGACATTTATATCACCTCAAATTAATTATATAATAGCTATTAATTACTAGCAACTACATGTAGTTAATGGTATTATATTAATAAGGAGATGATATATTTGGACAGTGAAATTTGGAAACCGATTAAAAATTTCGAAGAAAAATATGAAGTATCTAATTTGGGGAATGTAAGAACTATCGCAGGTTTTTTTGATAGAAAACGAGATGGGAAAATAATCAAAGTTAGAAAAAGAAGTAAGGTTTTAAAATTAATTGACCATATTAATGGGTATAAATATGTAAATTGAGTGATGCAAAACATCATTATGTCCACCGTTTAGTGGCAGAAGTATTTATTCAAAAAGAAGAAGGTAAGGAGCTTGTTAATCACATTGATGGTAACAAGTCCAATAATTGCATTGATAACTTGGAATGGTGTACGCATAAAGAAAATATGGAACACGCTAGAGACAAACAATTATTAAAAGTTAATGGTGAAAATAACCCAATGTCAAAATTAACAAAAGAAGATGTCGAATACATTAGAAACCACTTTATTCCAAGGGACAAAGAATTCGGGTGTAAACCATTGGCCAAAAAATTTGGTGTATCGTATCAACTTATTAGTTTAATAAACTTAAGAAAAGTTTGGAACGATTAGATTAAGAAGCTATTCCTTTTGGATAGCTCTTTTTTGTTTTAAAAGACTTGACACTTTAGAAAAGGAGGCTAATTAAATATGAATAAAGATAATATCAAAAAACGACTCCGCAATTGGAAAACATGGATCGCAGTTTTTTCTTTACTTGGATTTTTATTTACTAAATTCGGGGTGCCAGAAGCTAAGAGTTTCTTAGATGAACTGGCACCTTATTTATTATCCGTAGGTATCGCTTTAGGGATTTGGTCAGATCATGATGATAATCAAAAAGGAGATGTTGAATAATGAGAGTATCAAGCCACGGTGGGCACAATGCAATTATACAGGGCGCTAATTACGGGACTACTCGCAAAGAACACCTAATGGATCGTGAGTGTAATAAGGATTTCATTAACAAATTGCGTTCCTTAGGTCATTCTGTAGAGGACGACACTGACGATGTAGGACGTACAGCCGACACTATTGTGGGTAACCAAGTTAGGAATATTAACGATAGACCAAACGATGTAGGATTTGCTTGGCACCTCAATGCCTCTAACAGAGAAGGGCACGGAGTAGAAGTTCTCTGTTTTTCCGAAAAGGAAGCGCCTATGGCAGCTCGTATTTCAGCAGAGATCGCTAAGCGAACTGGATGGAAAGACCGTGGAGCTAAGATACGTCCAGATATCGGAGTTATCCGTTCAAGTAACTGTCCATTCTTTCTCGTAGAAGCTGGCTTCATAGACAACGATGGAGATATGGCTAAGTGGAATGTGGACGCAATCACCTCAGCGGTAATCTTTGCCTACTTTGGACAAGAATCCAGAGGCGGTAGCTCAAGTGTTGCACCTACTCCACCATCTAAACAAAACATCATCCAAACAGGCGCTTTTTCACCATATGAAGTTCCGGATGTAATGGGGGCGTTAACGTCAGTTAAAATGACCGCTACATTCATTTTGAAATCGGATGGCTTAACATATTTTGTTACTGATCCAACTAGTGATACGCAATTAAAAGGTATGACAGACTGGCTTGATCGTAAAAAATGGTGGTATGAAGTTAAATAACAAATAAGAGCCGTCCTGTTGGGCGGCTTTTTTGTTTTTTTATATTCTGCCACGTATTTTACAAGCCTGCATAAAAACGTTGAACAGTTCTTCGTTGTATAAAACAAGATCAGATAAATCTACTTTATAGCCGTTAAATAACGATTGTCCTGCTTCCACAAGTGGGAATGTAGCGCCAGTCAACGGAGCAGTACTTACTCCTTGTTTTCGCTCTTTAGTCAATAATGCTCCTAATGGAGAATACTCAGTTTCGAATTCATTCCAGTCAAAACATTTGTGAATTTCAGGATAAGCAGTTATATAGAACGCCGCTTCATATTCAGGATCTTTACCGTGTTTAATTCCTTTTTCGGTTAATAATCGTACATAGTTACGTTTATGGTCCTCGTTTGCATAATACATATCCATATCCCCTTTTATTTAAAGTTATGACGCCTTTTTGTTTATTTTTCTTGATGAAGTTCTCTATCTTGCATAATCATCTGTACAATCTTTTCATTTGCTTCAATCTCCCATGGATCAGACGCTCCATCGAAAACATAGCCGCAATTTGTACACTCTTCTCTTCGAAGACCTTCAATGTCATCTATTGTAGTTGCAACAGATTCACGCGCCTTACAAATATCACAATCGTACGGTTCTAAATCAAACATGTATATTCCTCCTTTTCATTTCCACCATATCAGACAATGTGGCGGTATTATCGGCAATTAAAAATTAAATTTCAATTATTTTTGCGTTTGGTTTTTGCATCGGAAATTGTATAAGTTCTAAAGCGTGTTCTGCTTCCCCATACGTTTCAAATTCTAATTCTTTTTCTTCTTTTCCTGGTTCGCAATCAGTTAATATAAAACCTTCACCACGTATTACGAATGTCATATAAATTTCTCCTTTTTGTTTAATTTTTCAATAATCATTATATAATCAGGTAATATTCGCGACATAATGTCGTTTATGCTAAAGGTATTTTTAATCTTGGTCGGTTGTTTTGGAATTCTATTTCATCAGTCCATTGTACATTGGAAACGTTGCGGAAATATTTCATTTCGTCATCCTTCAAAAATGAAAGTAAAAAGCATAGCTCATCCTCAATTAAAAATAAACCTTCTTGCATAGCTGCCACGTTCGCCACGTTCTTTTTAGAAGTAGCTTCTTTCGTGTTCTTCAAATAACGTTCATGTCGATTTACTAACTTTCTAATACGATCATTAATTTTATTTTTATATACCTCGTTTGCAAATGTCATACTAGCACCCCTTTATATTTTTTAATAATAAAATTGAAGATTCATGTATCTTTTCAACTTCTGCTATTTAGATATCCGAAAAATCATTTTCTATCCCCTTTTGTGGAAACCAAATGGCCATTGCATCCACAGAAATAATCCACTCTTTACGTTTCCCGTCTTCTTTAAGGTAATATTTAACCAATCCCTCTTCAATCATTTGTTCCAGTTGCAGGTTAAAGCTTTTTATTGAGGGCTTTAAACGATTCTTTATAGTTTCTACAGGAATGTTGAATCTTTCCGCTGCTTCATTTATAGTCATGTATTTATCAATTTCTTTCATGAAATCACCCTTCGATTATTCGTGAGCTTTTAACCTCGCTTCATTAGCGTGTATAGAAGCTCTTAACATACGAATCCTTTTGTTTAAAACATCTAAAACAATTTTTGGGATGTTTTCTTGTTGTTCTAAAATGAAATTTTGAATAGTCTCTTTTTCTTCTTCATATTGCCCTATCTCACCCTTTAGTTCAGCGACTCTATGTACTGATATTAAATCCATAAGACACCTCCTTTTCTACAAAATCCAAACCTTATAACCCTACTTTAACCTTACAAGGTTAAAAATACAACTGGATTCGTTCGACAATCTTTGGAGAAACAAAAAAGCTGACTATATTTAGTCAGCTAGCTTCTTCTGATTCGTTATTTTCTTTCAATTTCTTGCTAAAATAATCTATTTGATTTTGAAGAAAGTCAAGTTCATCTTGACGAACCATTTGGAATCCTTTATATAAACCTTTTCCATATCCTTCATTCTCTTTTATCTCCTTTTCGTAATCACTAACCAAATTCGTTAAAAATTTAACGCGTTCATTCATAATGTAGAGTAAACTTTCAATATGCTCATGTTCCTTCTTCATATTAGTAACTCCTTTTCTGATTAATAAAAAGATGTATTTCGAATTACTATTTTTGTACGTGCAATATTTTCATGTTCTCGGCATATAGCTAATAGCGTATAGCGCGCTTATAGCTAACCAACAAGTCCACTGCAAAAGTAGGGCTGTTTTTTATGCCTATTTGGTAATAGCGGTACTATCGTTTTACATAGTCCAGAAGTCATCATAGTCGATATTTCTACCTGTTAATTTCCGTAACGCTTTTATAATTTTGCTTCCATTTTTCATAGAAGGCTGGAAAGCATCTCCCTGACATATCCTACTGACAGTTCCTCTGTTTACACCGCTTTCTCTCACTACATCCTGTTGTGAAATTCCATTTTTATCTAAAAATTTCCCGAATTTCGATCTAGGTTTACCGATACCAAACATTACCTTTGCTCCTTTATGGTTTAAGTGGTAATCAGTCTGTACCATAATCAAACTTTTTAAACTTCACGAAAGTGTGAATATGAAATAAGCAGTACTGAATACCTTTTAACAAAGCGATATTACCGCTACTACCAAAAGGGAGTGTTGCAAGTGGCTAAATTCAGCAAGCCAGTAGCTTTTAATGAGAAGAACGAGAAAGACAGATTAATGTTACAACACGTTAAACGTCGTAACTTTAGCGGATACGTGAAGAAACTAATTTGGGAAGCTATGAATCTAGAAAGAGAAGAAAAACCGCATACAAAGCAATCTGAACAGCCGAAAGCAGAAGAAGTGGAAATTAAAGCAGAAAAACCATCAATTCCTGTTTCGTCTCCACA
Source organism: Bacillus sp. RIT 809 (assembly GCF_016892495.1). Classification (NCBI taxonomy): domain Bacteria; kingdom Bacillati; phylum Bacillota; class Bacilli; order Caryophanales; family Bacillaceae; genus Bacillus; species Bacillus sp. RIT 809. Next base: position 31,794 of record NZ_JAFEMR010000030.1, read on the forward strand.
ACCAACTGCATCTGAGCGTATTAAACAATTAAAAACGCAAACAAAGAAGCAGCAGACCTCAACGAGTCCACTGCCATTTATTCCATCTAGCCCACAAAGATATTAACAAGTGTTCCGATAATTGCTCCTATTACTACACCGATAGCTACATGCATAAGAAGTACCTCCATTTTTAAGGATTTACAGTTAGTATGTCCGATTCGAAAAATAACATGTGAGGAGAGGTGTACATCATGGCGAAAACACAAGTAATTCCGTTTCGTGATTTTATGGATGGTAGCTACAAGAACAAGAAGAAAAGTGATATTACCGCTTTAAAAAAGGTTATTACCGCTACTACCGGTTCACTCATCATGATCCTACCTAAATCAGCACTTGCGGCTGGTGTTAACAGCACTTTTGGAAATGTTCACGGAGCAATTATGAATGCCTTTGATGCAGGAGTAGTGCTTGTCATTATCTTCAGTGGCGCTAGTTGGGCTTTAGGACATCGCACAAAGGCGTTAGAAATCCTTATAGGTGTTTCATGTGGATATATCTTGTCGAGACATGCGATAGATATCCGCGACTTCTTAAAAGGAATATAAGGGGGAATAACCATGAAATTCATCTTAGAAGGCGGTCAAATGATTTTAGCTAATGCGGGTGGTTATATCGGAGAAAAGGCAAAAGAAGGTTCGTTCATGGATATTATTAATAATTTTAGCGATAGCATAGTTCATACTGAAGTCGAGTTTATTTTAAAGCCAATCGGTTACTTCTTTAAAGAATGTGGTTCATTGTTATGGGATTGGTTTATTGTGAACCTTCCTGATCTGATGGGTTATACCACGATAGCAGCAGGAGCATTTATCATCATCTCATCCATGTTAGGTAAAGGGAGCATGATGAAAACGATAAGTTGGTATACAGCACTTTTAATCCTTGCTCTTACAATCCTTGGAGGTGTGTGAAGTGATTCAAGGTGATAACTTTGTAATTCTTGATAAAGAAAATCCGAATTTGCCCGTTGTGAGAGAACTTTTACCGGATCAGGAGCAGAAGTTTTACTACCCGGCTCTTTATCTTGGTGGTGTGCCAGCAGTAATACCTAAGAAGAAAAAGAAATGGTGGAAACGTACTGAAACAATATCATGGTCGGATTTCTTTCGAACAGAACAAAACAAAATGGTCGTATACCGCATTATCCCTCACAGCAACGTCTCTAATAACACCCGTCGCCTATGGAAAGCAATTTATAAGATGTACGAAATGTATGAGTCACCAGGTACACGTTTAGAACGAAATGGATTACGCTTTATGTATCGTGAAAAGGATTTGTTTTGGTTCGATGTAATTTTTAAACAGGAGAATGGCCAGAAGAAAATCGAATTTTATGTTTCTACTTCTGAGTACCAGGCAACCAAATTGAAACGAAAGTTAGAAAATAAGATGAGTGTCACAATTAAAGAAGCATCCCTTGGACAAATACAAGTCCCGGAAGAAAACACGATTATCCAGGAGTTAAAATATCTTAAACACGATATATTTAGCTTGAACACAAATGCAAACGAGCAGAAGACCCCTATTGCAGCAGTCATGAACACAATAGATGAATTGCAATTTGATGGTGATTTTGCGAGGTTGAGTATATGCAATGAAGCAGAGAACCGTCAGAAGTGGATAAAGAACGCATCATGGGCTTACGAAAAGCTTTCTAAGGGGAAAATACCTCAAAGAGCTGTACTGAACTCTAGAATCGTATTAGGTGCTTCTAAAAAAGCGCTCGGCGGATTCGTGAATGAAGTGAATTTCCTTATAACTGATTTATTCAATGCTCTTTCCAGTACATTCTTTAAAAGCGATAAGTCATATAACAAAGGGAAAGTGATTGATAAACCGTTTAGTTTGGAAGACGAAATAAACTCACGTCATGTTAGTACTGCTAGTCGTGAAAAGTTAAATAACCCTGTCTTCAAAAGTCATATACGTATCGCAGCGCACTCACAAGACCGTCTAATAAGAGAAACGATAAGCGAAACCTTATCCCTTTCATTCAGTGAAATAGCCGATAATAACGAATTACATGGCGTTAAAATTAACATTAAGAGCAGGAAGAAAGAAGTTATCCAGGAGTTAAATACATTACACCTCTCTAAACGTACAAAAATGAATGGTAACGTGAATTTAATCTCAACTGATGAAACGGCTAAGTTAGCAATGCAAATGCCTACAGCGGAACTGCAAAGGCGATATGAGGAAGTGTTAAACGTAAAAAAGAGAACGGAAACGGATATCCCTAGTGTGCTATGTGATCCGAATGGAATTCATTTTGGAGAGAGTGAATTAAAAGATAAGAAAATACCAATTTACTTCCCTATTAAAAATCCTGACGAATTGTATAGAGGGTATACCTTTATTGGCGGGCAAGGAAATGGGAAGGACACCGCCATTAAAAATTGGGTAGTAGACGGATGTTTAAATCATGGTATTAGCGCTATTATCCCTGAAGTGATATGCGAAGCTGGAGAACGTGGTATGGCAGACGGTATACGAGATGCTCTGCCTCCTGACAAAATAATAGATATTGATTTGAGCGATGAAAATTACATTGTTCCTATGGATTTGACTGAAGTTATTACAAAATTGGGTAGGAAAGGTGCGAGTAGGTTTGCAGATGAGGTCATAGATTTCTTTGGAGACATGGAGAAAATGGCCCGTTCTAAACGTTATTTAAAAGCAGCAGCAAAGGCATCAGGTGGTTCTTTATTCAATATTAAAAGAATCTTAGAGGATGAAGAGTTTCGTGTGAGTGTAGTTGAACAGCTGCTCCAAGAAGGGAATAAAAGATTAGCGGAAGAGTTATTATCCTGGGGAGATAATGAAGAGTTAGGAAACAAAACAGATGCAGTATTAAATAGATTAGATGATTTCTTTGGTAACGACACTTTGTACGATATCTTCTCACAGGAACCAAAGAAAGAGGTGGATTTCGCTAAGTGGATGCAGGAAGGAAAAGTTGTTATTATCCGCATACCAAACCGAAAGTTAGGTGAGTTAGCATCTAAAACACTTGTCCACTGGATTACACTTAAAACATTTATGACACGGATGCTTATGAACAAGAAAGAGCAATCTAATGGATGTTTCGTCGTATTTAATGAGCCTGAACAATACACTACAGAGGGGCTAAATAAATTAATGGGGCGTATTGGTACAGAAGGGCGTAAGGAGAGACTTGGAGCGTTATATGCATTCCATCATTGGAATAAGTTGCCGCATTCTTTACAAGAGAATTTGCAGGGTGGCGGAGTGCAACAAATCCTTTTCTCAAATGACCACATCAAAACATTTGAGTTGTCCCAACATCGACTAGAACCAACAATCTCAATCGATGATGCAGCACGATTACCACGATTCCATGCAATCATTTCTGTAAGAGCTGGTGGTGATCTGCAACATGCGTTTATCTGTAAAATGAAACCACCAGTTGAACAAAAATATAGTAACTCTTCCTTAACTAAACAGCACACCCAATTGTACGGTCGAAGCTGGGAAGAGTTACAAGGGTAACAGGAGTAAATATAATATGAACAATAATTGAAATATAGAACCAGAAGCTCCAAATAGGGGCTTTTTTCTTTGCAGGAATTTCTTAACCATCATGGAATACTGTCACTAGGAGGTGTCGTGACGTTATGACGGACGAAATTGTTTATTCTGCTAGTGAAGTATACAAACGACTAGGAATAAGTGATAGCACCCTTAGAAAGTACATGGAAGTATTGCAACGAGATGGATTCGTTGTAAAGAAAGATAATCGAGGAAGACGCCAATACACAGACAATGACATTATGGTGATTGAGAAATTGATTGAGATCAGTAAGCATGACGGTATGACGTTAGAGAAGGCTGCGAAGATGATTGCACAGCGGTTAGAAATAGCCAATCCAAATGCGGAGACAGAGGAATCCCAAGAAGCGGATCTAATACCATTCCACATTCAACAGCAACTCCAACAACAATACAGCGTTATGGCGCAAGAAATGAATGAGGGTATGTTAATGATGGAGAAGCGATTGAGTGAGCAGGCAAAGCAAAGCAATGAGGAAATCAAAGTGAGTATAGAACAGCACAACGAACGAGTGGAAAAGCGATTAGAAGCACGAGACGAGACTCTTATGAAGACACTACGTGAGATGCAGGAGACGAAGAGAATGATGCAGGAATTTCGTGATGAGGTTGCAGCTGCAAAAGAGAAGAAAAAGCCGTGGTGGAGGTTCTGGTAAAGGTTTTCGAACAAACTACGTAAAAGTAGAAAAGTATACATCTCTACTTTTCTACTTTGGCGAAAGATGCATTTGCCCTTAGGTTTACAACATAAAAAGAAGTACCCCTAATTAAAACCAGGAATACTTCTTTTTTATTTCTTTTCCAACATTTCATAAAGGTGTTTGTACATCCCTTTATAACCTTCAGATTGTCGCGTTGTTAGTTTAGTATTTACATAGCTTTCAATAAGCATATCAATAATATTATTATTCGATACTTTATCCATGCTTTCTGCTTCTTTTATGAATGGCTTAAGTGTACTTAATTTTAGTAAAACAGCAGGCGAAAGTTTTGCTGTTTTAGATGGAACTAAACGATGATCTGCCTTCTCAGGAGCTGGCACTTTAGCTTTATTAATAATAGGAGTCATAACTTTTTTTTTAACAGGTTCACTGTTACGGCCAAAGTCGTTTGTCCCCTTTATATCCACACCCTTGTCGTTCAATGTGTTCCCAGGTTTTGTAGGTATAGGTTGAAATGGTGCTTTAGACATTATGAGCCTCCTCTTTAAGCATTAATGGTAGCGAAATAGTTCTCATGTTCATTAAGTTCACTAAGAACATCTATGAATAACTGATGGGCTTTTTCATCCCACATATCCACGTTTCCGCTTACGTTAATTGTTTTGTGAATACCTTCAACATCGTATACTTTTAAACGTTCTTGATATCTAACAATTGTATCCAGAACATTTCCGCCGTACATTTCTTGTGCTTGTTTCAGAACTTTGTTATCTACTCGTTTCCCTTGATGAAGCATCATTGGAATGATACCAAGAACTTGTAAGTCCGCATCATATGTTTCTGCTAAGAACTGCATATAAGCGATATATGTTTGAGCACCTTCTAAAGAGAGCTCTTGTGTTTGTAGAACGATGATACAATAATCAGCTGCTATCATGGCGTTATCTGAGTAGTCACTGATTGTTGGTGGTACATCAATGTAAATACGATCATATTTATCTTTTAATGGTTCAAGTAGTTTCTTTAAATAAGTAATTTGTGCAAGTTCATCCTCTGGGAACATATCAAAGAGGATTTTTGAAAGTTTTCTAAATGAAGTATTAGATGGAACGATATCCAAATTCTCGATAACTGGAATAATCTCATTCTCTAAATTTTGATTTAGAAATGCATCTGTAATAGACTTGTCTATTTGTTCAACATCACCTGTTTTCGCGAGTACTCTTGTTGCGTTCCCCTGTGGGTCCATATCCACTAAAAGACACTTCTCATTAAATACAGTTGCAGCTTCATAAGCTAACATTGTTGCTGTTTTTGTTTTTCCAACTCCACCTTTAAAGTTACCGATAACATATGTAGTTGCTTGTTTTTTCATTTTCGACATTCCTCCATAAAAAAACTCCGAATAAGTATACCTTTGAGTAAAATGTAACATCTATATACAATATTCGCAACAGTATACCGTAGAAAAGTTTAGGTTTTTTAAACGGATTTCTCGAAAGAGTAGAAATGTATACTTAAGCGTAAATATTTTTGGTATACTTTTCTACTTTTCTACTTTTGCGTAAGTTATGGAATATGAAATTTTTTAGGTAGAAAAGTATACATTTCTACTTTTGCGTAGTTTTTGTTATGGTTATGTAAATGCTTTTAAATAGGGGTATGTTTGGGTTTTTCCGATGTAGATAATTCAATGTGCAAGTCTATAAGTATACATTTCTACTTTTGCGTAAGTGTGAAAGAGTATACTTATTTTAAAAGTTAGGTAGAAAAGTATACATTTCTACTTTTGCGTAAGTATACATTTCTACTTTTGCGTAGTTTAAAGTTGTCATTTCTGTATTTACAAAGAAAAAAGCTTGTTGTAACGTAGTACACAACAAGCAACATTCTACAAAACAAAACATATTTTGATAAATCAAATCTACATAAATAGATCGAGCAAAACAATTGAATATGAACACAAAACAAAAAGCCACCCCCATTTGCTATTGGCGCCAACCGATAGCGGGAATGACTTTTCTAGCTAGTGTACCATCACTTGGCTAGAACTAATCTGTACCCATACAGAAATTCGGTTTAAGTAGTGTACCACCACTATCTTAAACAATTATGCCTTTTCACGAGGCTTCTTTGATATACCTATTTTATCTATGATTTGGCTAAAATTCAACTAGTAAATGCTAGAATTGTATTTTTTATAGTCGAAAGATATATATATAGGGCATCTCTAAACCTAGAAGTCTTGTGAATGTACAGGCCATTTAGGAATTGGAGATGCCTTTTTGTTTTTTGTTCGCGTGGAATTGCCTGATACCACGTAAATAAAAACTGATAAGCCGTAATTCCGTGCTTCTATATTAGAGGGAACGTATTGCGGTGTGGCTAGCTGTTGGTCGTGCAGGGGGTACAAAGTATACGCCTACAAAAACAGCACCCCTCATTGGAATCCTGTTCTTCTGGTGAGGGTGGGCGAGAACTTGCCCAGGGACGATTCTCTAAAAGGTTCGGGTGGTTATCGTTAGCATTACGGTGCTAGGGAGTACATTCAGTTTGTCGTGTAGGGACGATATTGCAAGGACAAGCCATAGAAAAAGGATGTATGCGGTGAAGATCGCTGAGTGAACAGGGTCTATACATACGGATACCTTATAAGTGACCGCATGGTGAAAACAAAGACGCTTATCCATCTATTTTGAACGATTGCTTTTTTTGTAGTCTTTCAAAGTAGGGGATAAATCTGCCTTCCAGCCGTGTTCCATAATCGTTCCCACATGATAAAAACCCTCAAAACCTTCAGTCAAGCTTAATTACGAAGAAAAGATGAAAAATATGAGATTGTTTAAGACCTGGGGAAATTACTCACTAAGATAGAGGATTAAATAAAGGAATTATAACTTACTTGGTTAGAGGAATAGGGGACGGATGGTTAGGATATGCCCTATTGTAGAATTTGGTTTTATCAATCAGATATAGTACGTGAAATTTTTGATGGGGATATAAAGAAAAGACACCCTAAGGTGCCCTCCGACTTGAACCACTTTAATTTTAATAATATGCATTGGACTCTCATCCGAATAATATTTTACCATGTTAAGTTATATTGTTCATTGAGAAAAAATAAAAGCACTCTTTCGAGTGTCTTTTACTTATCACAAGCGATACCATCACCGTCTTTATCTAATTTAGAACTGTATCCAGGTTCACCTTGTTTTATTGGTGCTTTACCAGCTTTTCTTACTTCTGTGCAATTGGCATATGAGACGGTTGTGTCTACACTTTGGTTAGTGCCTTCATTTTATTGATTGTTTTTTGGCATTCTTAACGGTTCTTTGGAAACCCCGATATTTTCTATAATAACTTCACCGTTTGAGGAATCGACGATTTTCACTGCAATATCAGTTTCGTTCGCTATGTTCGCATCTTTTCCGTATGCTCTAAAAGCTTCTCCTTTATACCGTTCGTATGGGCCGACAGCAGCCTGGAAAGTTGAAATGGATAGAGATTTATCCACTTTATCGTATTTCGCATACGCATCAAGATCAAAAGCTAGAGTGATTAACTTCCCATCCTCACTGATATCGATTTTAGGATTAACACCATCAATTTTCTTATAGGTTTCCGTTAATCTCTTTTGTGTATCATCTTTAAATTTATTAATTTTCTCTTGTTTCTTATCAACTGGTTGTTCTACTAGCTTCGGTTCAACTTTCTTTTCTTCCTTTGCAGGAGCCGTATTTGTAGTAACAGCTGGCTTTACTTCTTGCTTATTTTCTTCTTTCTTACCTGTAACCGTATTAAATATAGAAACAACGATTACTAGATAAATTAAAGAAGCGATAACCATTTTTACCTTATTACCAGAGCGGAATCCAAGTATCTTTTGATACCATTTACGTTCAGTCTTATGTATCTCAATATCTGTATAGCTTTTAATCAAACTTTCTATTTCTTTGCCAGATCCATTCGGGGTAAAGGTGAAAGCATCTTTCATACCTTTGAACTCAAAGTTAGATTTAATAGCATAATGATCAATAAATACGTCTGTATAGTCGCTGAAATGATGTGTAGAGATACTTACTACATCCTTGGCATCTCTATCGTAAGTGAATGTTTGAATGTGTTCCTTTGAAACCGCAGCGTATCCCGTTTTAATTCCTCCAAGGGCAACAGTTACGATAATAGGAGTGATTCCATATTCTTTTTGATATTTAACTGCTATCGCTTGCTTGGCAAGTTCCAATTCACTTGGCTGTTTCTCTTTTTTCTTTTTCCCCATGACTTTACTCCCTTTCAAAATGTAAGATTTCTCAAGCAAGCATAACAAATCCAAACACACACGTTATGTCATATTTTGTCGAATGAAAATAAAAAAAGAGAGCAATTTGCTCCCTTACCACAAATGGTCAAATTATGTCAAATTTTACCTCTAGATATTGGAAATGTTTTCTTTTATGATGAAACCAATAGAAGTACAACATTTAAAATATAAGGCGCTGCAACGCTTTATATTCCGCTTCCAAATCTTCTCGATAGTATTAGGGTTAACACAATGATTAAAACTGATTACACACGAAAATGAGAGGTGTGATACCTACATGAAATACTTTTTTATCAAGTAAGTGTATTCAACTAACAGATTTAAAGCCTTCTTTTGTGGTTCCGTGTCTAAAACGGATATCTGATCTAAAATCACTTCAAATTGTGGCGGCATACGATATGTCCTACCGACTAGATTATCGATTGATATATTGTACAGATCGCTAATTTTAATTAACGTAGAGATATCTGGTTCAGAACGTCCAGCTTCCCAATTTGTATATGTAGAACGAACCACATTCAAATGGTAAGCGACATCATTTTGAGTCAATTTATTTTTCTTACGAAAATATACTAATCGTTCCCCAAGCAATGATTATTCACCGCCTTTTTTAATCTTCGACAATTATAAATGAATAAGGGAAAGAAATGGTATATATTCGGATGAAACGATTAATTACGTAACATTATTTATTCCGTATGATTTATTTTGAATCACTCGAAAAATAATAAGAACAAAAGTTCGATTGTATGGTAATATATGTACATGAGCTTTTAATACGTCATTGCATATTTTATTCCGTAAAACATGAGAAACGTTGATATATAGCGTTTCTCAAACTTTCTCAATATTTATCTGATAACTCTATGACTGAATTTTGGGAAATATGTGGTATTATGATAGTAACTAAAAAAACGGACGTAAAAAAGACCTACAACTGTGTAAGTAGTGCTGGTAACACTCTTACACCGTCCTCCCTAAAGCGCTAGGGAAAACACTTGTCATAAGTCTTCATACATAATTATAACATACAACCTAGATATATTGACACGTTTTCCTGTAAATGTAAAAACCTAGGGGTAACGTGTCTTTTTTGTCCAACAAGGGGGCAAATTTTGTGCATGATATTTCCGTTAATGAATCTAAACAAGAATTCATGAGTGATTTATTAAGAAAATTAAAAGATGATTTATTCGTGTCTAAAATCACGAGAGAAGAGCTAGCGAAGTATGTTGGAGTAGCGAAAAGCACACTGTCGGATATTTTGAATGAAAAAACGGAAATTAGTTTTAATTATTTAGTAAAAATAATTATGAAACTTTATGATTCACCTGCACCAACATTAAGAAATGATATGATCTCTGAATATCTTGCTTATGCTAAACCAGAAAATCAAAGGGAAGCTATGGAATATGCGGCATTCCGAAGAGAATTCGGTTCTTTGAAAGGAATTATTGATAAAGAACTTAATTCTACAACTGAAATGAACAGAGAGTGGGCAAGAGTATATAACGTTATTTATGAACACTGCAGAGAAAAGAATGAAAATGAGCCTAAATATGATCCTTATAATTTTTATGATGATTTAGATGATTTAAAGAGCGTAATCGCCAGTAAGGAAATGAAAACTTTAATAGAAATTTTGAAATGTCAAACCCTTTACCAAATGAAAGAATATAAGGTTTTATTCAAACGGATCGCAAAAGTGGAAAAGAAAATAAACAAAACGGCCAATAAATTTATTCGTAACAGTCAATTAGTACGAATGAAAGAAGGCATGATCGTTACCTACCTGATGCAAAATGAAATAGTACCAGCAAGGGAACATTGCAACGGTTTATTAGATATTTGTGATAAGAATCCGGATTTTCTAATTCAAAAAGCTAGCGCTTATTTCAGTCTTGGAGAATCTTACTTATTTGAAAGCTACGAAAAATCTAAGAAAATGTTAGAGAAGTCACTATTTATTTTAGAGAATGGTGCCTTCACAGTCGGAGAAGATGTTAAAAGAAAAAAACAAAGAGTGGAGAATACATTAATCTTTTTGAAGATTCACCATTACAGGGATATACATACATTACCGCAAGTCCTTGATAAAGTTGGTTATGCTTATTTAGAATTAAAAAAAGGAAACAAAATGAAGGCAGAATTGCTTTTGCTAGAGATAGAAAAAGCAAATGGTTCTTTAAACGAATTCGAAACTTGTTATATGGGGTTAGCGAAAGAAGACAAATATTTACTAGAAAAATCACACAAAATGTTTTTAGAAAAAAAGAGCCTTTTTTATGCGAAAATACCACAATTATACTTGGGCTATAATTGAAAAAATGGTATAATAATCTTATGAGAAGAGGTGAATTTATTGAAAAAGATTTTAATGCTTTTACCGATTTTAGCAATCGCTGGATTGTTTGCTTTCTCAGCTGATAAAAAAGTTGAAGAGCCAAAACAAGAAGCAACAGGCTATGAAAATGTAATTATGTATTCAAACGAACCAGGCGGTGGCGGCTGGTAAACGTTAATAATATAAATAGAAATGCGATCGTCCTGAAAAGGGTGGTCGCATTTCGTGGTTTTAGGGGTTGTTCGGTTTTTACCAAAAAAGACAAAAGCCGAAACTATGTGAAATATTCACAAACTACTAAGAAGAAAACAGGGGGTTTTTAGGATGGAGAAGTATACGGAGTTAGAATTGTTACTTGATAAAGCAAAGGGTGGGGACCAAGCGGCAATTCTAGCGTTAAATGAAGTAATGGAACAATTAAACCAATTCCAATCGTAAGTTTAAATAAAAAATAGACGATTGTTAGCTTAATATCGCCATCAATCGTCTAGACCGTTTACTGCACCTTTAATCATATTTAGTATCATTTTCTGTTGGTCTTCACTAAGTTTTTCAATTTTATTGATCATGTTGTTTAATTCTACTTTAACTTCTGAAGATTGGCTTTCATCTAAATTTCTGTGATCAGATAGTCCTAATAGATAATCTGTAGAAACGCTAAACACTTTAGCGATCTTAGTTACTGACTCTCTTGATGGAGTCTTCTTATTACCCTCGAATCGAGAAATTGTAGGTTTTGATAGTCCAGTTAAATCAGCTAATTCTTGCTGAGTGTAGTTGTTTTCAGTCCTTAATTGTTTCAATCTTTCATTAAACATTTGAATTTTCCCCCTTAAGAAAAGTTACCCCGCGGGTCACCTTCTTCTATATATTAATATGAAAGTTACCTCTAAGTAAACGTTAAAAAGGATATTTATATCAATCTTTTTATATTTTTCGGTGATTTTCTATTTATATATTCCCTCTAAAAATAAAGAATAAACTTTTTTGAAAATAAATGTTGCCTTGAAGGTAACATGCGTGTATAATCAAAATTGTAAACGAGGTGATGACAAATGAAATCAAATAAAGTCAACAACGAGTTACTACATAAACTTCGTATTCAACATAAATTGTCACAAAGCGAATTAGGAGAAAGGCTTGGTAGAGCCAAAGCTACTATCTCTAGGTATGAAACAGGAAAGAAGAATCCTAGCTTACCAACTTTGTGTGCTTATGCAGAATATTTCGGAGTAACAGTGGATCACTTGTTGAGTAAATAGAAATTTTTTTAACACTTAGTTACCCTGAGAGTAACAAAAGGAGGAAAGAAAATGAATCAATTACAAGTTGTGCAGCATCCAGTTAGTGAGTTGGTTTTCACAAAAGATAATGAAGTTGTAACTGATAGCACAATCGTAGCTGAAGTTTTCAACAAACGTCATGCAGATGTTTTGAAAAGTATTGAAACACTAAGTTGCACTAACGAATTTAGCGAACGAAATTTTTCGTTGGCCGAATACAGAGATGCACAAGGGAAACCGAGACCTAAATACTTGCTTAAACGAGATGGGCTTATGTTCCTGGTGATGGGTTACACGGGAGAGAGAGCAGCACAAATGAAAGAATCGTTTATAAATGAGTTCAATCGAATGGAGCAATACATCAAACAACAGATGTCTCCACTACAAATGATCAACATTATGACGTCGGAAATGATGAATCATGGAGATCGCTTAGGGAAGTTAGAACAAACGGTAAACGAACGAATGACAGTGGATTACAGCCAACAGCTTTCTATTAAAAATGCAGTAGGCCGCAGAGTATACAAGCTTTGGGAAGATGGAACAGTCAATCAAGCAGTGCATGATAACAAAAAGAAATTATTCTCAGCGATTTGGAAAGATGTAAAAGCTGCATTCGCTGTAAATAGTTATTGCAACATCCGCCAAAAAGACTTCGATGAAGCTTTATCTTACATAAATGCATGGCGGCCAAGATTAGTTTAGGGAGATGTGATTATGAGTCAGTTAAAAGAAGCGATTGAAATCTTAGAATCTACGTTTACAGATGGAAGAGATCGTTATCCTGGGACCATAACTAATGAACATGGGACATTCCCTTGTATTACAAGTAGAACTGAACATCTAGAAGCGTTAATCGAGATGGCTTTGGACTTATTACACGATCATTCGGAAGGAGCGGTTTAAACAATGGAAGAAAGCACATTCTCACATTTAATGATACTGGTTTCAGTCATCGGACTTGCAGGATTCATTTATCTGATGGATCGGATAGACAAAAGGTTTATGAAGGATGAGCAGTGATGGATAAACAGCAGCGAGATGAATACGAACAAAAGAAAATATTGTGGATCATAAAGGATTTAAGAGCTAGAGAGGTACATAACAGCGCAGATAAAGTTGAGGAAATGCATAAGGAGTTTATAACTCTAGCTAAATAACTGATAAAGGGGAAATTGGAAATGAAGATGGGTAATCCATTAGAAGTAATTGGAAAAATTAGCAGCTTACGTGCGGAAGCTAAAGCGTTTTATCGTGCTTATGAAATAACTTTCGATGAAAGTATGTTGATTTATTCCGAACAGTTAGAAATGGAAGCTGTTCAACTGGAAGTTTCGGTTTCTAACTAAGACAAGCCTTCGCTTGTCGGAATATTCAGGAATCTAATGGTATTCCCCACCTAGCAAATGGGTTCCTGGATATTCCGATGCGTGAAAGCATCAGACAAAATAAAAAGACCACACTACGCCTAATGTGGTCTGGAGAAAAGAAATGTAAATCTTTCTACTTACATTATACCAAATCTTTTCTCCAAAAGTAAATAAGGAGGAATTGGAAATGATTGAAAACGGAATGTTAATGGGAAATCATCACGATTCATCGGCTAGAGATTTCATTGAACTTTGTTGCGGATGCGAGGGTGAGATCTACTACGGTGAAAGTTGCTTAGATTTTGGTGGCGATTACTTACACGCAGAAACAGAGTGCATTACTCAATATGTAGAGTCTCATTCTACAAAGAAAGTGGCAGGTGAATAATATGGAAGCAAATGTACTTATAACAACTGAAGATATGGCCCATAAGCAATGGTTAGAAGCAAGAAAAGCGGGTATTGGTGGTTCTGACGCAGCAGCTATTGCAGGTTTAAATAAATGGAGTTCTCCAATTGGAGTTTATTACGACAAAACAAGTGAAATTGTTAAAGACCAATTACCCAGTGAAGCGGCATACTTCGGTAACGTGCTAGAAGACATTGTAGCGGAAGAATTCAGCAAACGAACAAATTTAAAGGTTAGAACATGTAATGCAATATTACAGCATCCTGAATACCCTTGGATGCTAGCAAATGTGGACAGGCTTGTTGTCGGTGAGAAGGTAGGACTTGAATGTAAAACGGCATCTGAATACTTAAAGAAAGAATGGGAAGGTGAAGAAATCCCAGCATCTTATCTTCTGCAGTGCCAACACTATATGGCTGTCACAGGGTATAAAGCATGGTGGATCGCGGTACTAATCGGTGGAAACAAATTCATCTATAAAAAGATTGATCGTGATGAAGACATTATCCAGTACTTAATCGATATCGAAAAAGACTTTTGGCTAAATCATGTTGAGAAGAAAGAACCTCCAATGTTTGATGGTTCGGAAGCATCAGCTACATTGCTTAAAGAAATGTATCCAGATTCGGTTGAAGATAGCGAAATCGATCTAGGGAATGAGGTTGAGTTATTAATAGAAGCTCGTGACCAAGTGGATAAAGAAATCAAAGTGCTAGAGGAACAAAAAACAGAGTATGAAAACAAAATTAAAGCGAAACTCGGTTCAAATGAAATCGGAAAAACAGAGAATTACAAGGTTTCTTGGAAAACACAAACTTCCAACAGAATCGATAGCAAACGCTTGAAAGAAGAACGGCCGGAATTGTACAAGCAGTACTCAAAAGAATCTAAAAGTAGAAAATTCACAGTTAAATAGGGGGAAATGAACAATGGCAAACAATGAATCTATTAAAAATCAATTAGCAAATCGTACTGAAAACAAACCAGCTAGTCCTGAACAAACAGTTGAAGCTTATATGAAAAAAATGGGGCCAAGAATGGCCGAAGTATTACCAAAACACATGGATATGGACCGTATGAGCCGTATAGCTCTTACAACAATTCGAACTAATCCAACGCTATTAGAATGCACTGTTCCTTCTCTTATGGGTGCTGTGATGCAAGCAGTGCAACTTGGATTAGAACCAGGGTTACTAGGGCATTGTTACTTACTCCCTTTCAATAAAAACGCAGGAACAAAGCAGAATCCTGAGTGGATAAAAGAAGTTCAATTCATTATTGGATACAAAGGAATGATTGACCTTGCAAGACGTTCAGGTCACATACAAAGCATTTACGCTCATGCAGTGTATGAACACGACGAATTCGAATACGAATTAGGGTTACATCCTAAATTGACACATAAACCTTCATTTGGAGATCGCGGAGCATTCATCGGAGCTTACGCAGTCGCTCACTTTAAAGACGGTGGGTACCAAATGGAGTTCATGCCAACAAGTGAGATAGAAAAGCGTCGTGGACGCTCTAAATCAAAAGACTTTGGCCCTTGGAAAAGTGATTATGAAGAAATGGCAAAGAAAACAGTCGTGAGAGCAATGTTTAAATACTTGCCAATCAGCATTGAAGTTCAAACACAAGCACAACATGACGAAGTGGTTCGAAAAGATATTACAGCAGAACCAGAATTTATTGAAGCAGAAGAAACTAGTGAAGATTCAACGAATAATGGGCAATCAGAAATCGTGTTTGAACAATGATTGGTAAACAAAGTAAGGTACTCCTTCCAGCTTGGTGCTGGAAGGATGCCAAATCAACAGACGAAGTAAAACAAAACGTACTGAAATATATAAATCCAAAACGCTACCCAGGTTATAGGGTCCTGAAAGTATCGAAAGGATTTGCTATCTGCGAACGGAGTGATGGTTGATGTTTAAGATACCTGTGAGAAGACAAACGCAAAAAGAAATGTTAATAGCTACAAATGATTTGGTTGAGAGAGGTTTTGATTTCTTAACACCAATTAAACCGGTATATAAGAACGGTAAATTTTATGAACAAAGCGGCAGAAGTTTTCAAGGGAAACATGAATTTAGAGCAATCGGCTACACGGATAATGTCAGCTATGAATGTTGGATGAAGAAGGTGAATTAAATGACAGAAGTTAAATGGATAAAACTCTCTACTAGCATGTTCGAAGATGAAAAAATTCGATTGATTGAAAGTATGCCAGATGCAGACACATTGCTTATTATATGGTTCAAGTTACTATCGCAAGCTGGTAAAACAAACGCAAGTGGTTACATCTTTTTAAGTGAAAACATCCCTTATACAGAAGAAATGTTATCGACTTTATTTAACAGGCCACTTGCTACGATTCGGTTAGCGTTACAGACATTCCAACAATTTGGGATGATTCAAGTTAACGAAGAACGCATGATTCATATAGCAAATTGGGAGAAGCATCAGAACATCGATGGATTAGAAAAAATAAGAGAACAGAACAGATTACGTAAGCAAAAACAACGCGAACGAGAACAACAAGTCCTCTTAGAAATGTCACGTGACAGTCACGTTCCAGTCACTGATGGTCACGCAATAGATATAGAAGAAGATAAAGAACTAGAAGAAGATAAAGAACTTAATAATATTGTCGAGATTGTAGATCATCTCAACCGCGTTTGTAAAACCAAATATCGTTCTACTAGCCAAAAGACTAGAACGTTAATTAAAGCGAGATTGAAAGAAAAGTTTACTGTAGAAGATTTCAAAAAAGTTATTGATATAAAAAATGAAGAGTGGGCAGGTACAACACAAGCTAAGTATTTAAGACCTGAAACATTATTCGGAACTAAGTTCGAGGGTTATTTAAATCAAGAGTCAATCAAAGGAGCGATGGGTAATGGAAAAGCTGGGGGATATAATGAAGGATTTAATGAAAAGAGCGGAAGTTATGCACAAAAAGGCACTGGAAGAGGAATCCAACCGACCAGCGGAAGAGGATTCGCTCAAACCATCGGTTGATTGTGAAATATGTGGTGATAAAGGGTACACATTCATTAAAGAACCATCTGAATTTCTAAAAGGAAAATATGTTGATGTTGCTATCGAATGTGAATGCTTAGAACGGAAAAGTCTAAAATCTCGTTTCAAGTACGCAATGATTCCATCTGAGTTTGAAAATGCACGATTTGATAACTACATAAGAGAGGCAGAAGTGCAGAAAGTTTTATATGACGCTATGATCGAATATTTGAAAGTCTTTAACGAAATTAGAGATTCAAAGATGAATAGTATCGGTTTTATTGCATCAGTGGGTGAAACGAGATTAAAAAGTTTACCTCCAGGAGAACGAAATAAAATGCGTCAGGAAAACAACTCGTACGGATTAGGGAAGACTCATTTGCAAATAGCAGCAGCTAAGTATGCATTGAATAAATTCAAAGTCGTAGATGAGCGCACAGGACGTTTACGTGGAGCCAGAGTGTTATGTGTCCAAGATGTAAATATCATGGCTGAGATACAAAATGCAGCGTTCCTGAATGACAACAAAAAGCGGTTGAACGATTTACTTCATGATTTATGCACTTGTGACGTCCTCGTGTGGGATGACATAGCAAAATCGAAGTACAGCGAGTTCAAAGAGGACATGTATTACAAGATTATCAATGAGCGATACTTACGGAATTTACCGATTTGGTACACAAGCAATGAAGACTTAGACACATTGGAAGACAAGATTGGATTTGCGGCAGCTGATCGTTTGTACGGAATGAGTAAGAAGTACTTGTACCAAGTTAAGGGAGTTAGTTATAGAACAGCATAAAAGCTGAAGCGATTGTATTTAAGGAAACGTCAGATAAACGTATTGAACATTTAGGATTCTAAGGGGAATACAGAAGAAAGACATTTCCCTTTTAATTATCAAATTTGAATTTTATTAAGAAAGTGAAGGGAGAAAAAAGTGAGAGAAATTATGTTCGTTATCTATTCGGTGGATGTTGGCGGAAACAAAAATAATATTGCTATTGTGCGAGCGGAAGAAAAAGCGAATCAACTTGTTTCAGGGTTTAGTGAGAACGGGATTATTACTTTTTATGAAGAACTGGAAGTTTGGGACAATTCATGACAAAAGCGTTATTTGAATCCAAAAGGGGGAATTAAGATGTGTGCATGTAACGGAACGGGAGTAATTCAAAATGATATTGGAACGGGAATGTACCAATTTGGGTCATGTATTTGCGAAGCAGGGAATCAAACACCTGAGGAAGTGGATAGAACGCGCCATGCTGTTATGGCGGAACTAAGAGAAATTCATCAATTACAACTGGAGGGGAAATGGGATGCCAAGACTTGGAACGGATTTGGAAAAGGAGAATTACACAATAGCAGCACAACAAAGGAAGTACATGAAGAACTCGCGTCGTAACATGTATATTGCTTTGGAAGAACTGGACCTGGTATTTGATGAAAGTGAAGTGATTCGATTGCAAGAAATGTGGAAAGAGAACAAAAACATTATCGAAATTGCAAAAGAACTGGGAAGACACCAATTAGAAATCGCAGCATTAATAATGGATCAAGCGGATAAGAACGAGATTAAATCTCGACCAATGGGGTTAGGAGCATGAAACAACTAACACTTGAGGATGTTGTAGGGAGTTTTGATTACTCAGCAAAAAGTACGGCAGACAAGTTTTTACAAAGCGCCACAAGCGTTATAACGTACTCGGTTGAGTTTTACGATAAGGATGATAAATGGAAACTTAGATGGTTCGAAGCGAAGTCAGAGAGCGAAGCTGTGGGAATGGCTAAAGATAAATACGGGCGAATTGAAATTATCAATACTTATATATCGGACAGAACGTTAGCTGAAATAATGGAGCTAGATTAGGAGGGAGAAAATGGCTTTAAATCGTTGGTTAACCGATGAGGAATATGCAAGGGCAGCGGCTAACGGGGTCAACAAGGAAAGATTGAACAGTCGTGTCTATGATTTTGATTGGGATTTAGAGTTAGCGATATCAGCGCCAATCGGGACAGTTAGACACGAATACGAAAGAAAACATGCAAAATGGCTCAAAGTAGCATCAGAAAACGGTATAAACATTAGAACTTTTTACAGCAGATTAGAGTTAGGGTGGGAGATCCAAGAAGCCGCAACAAAGCCTGTAAGAAAAAAGAGCCAAGCAGAAAAAAAGTGGTTGAATATCGCTAAACAAAATGGGATTAGCTATCAAACTTTCATGTCACGAATTCATACCCGGAAATGGGATTTAGAGAAAGCAGCAACAACACCACCAATCAATACAGGAAGACGTTGTTCGGCAAAAGTTAAGGAGGAAGTCTGAAATGGCAAGGGTATATAACGAAGTAATCACGGATGAACAGTATTTAATTGCAAACAAAAACGGTATTTCAAAGAAAAATGTGTATCAACGTGTAAACGAATATGGTTGGTCGATAGAGAAAGCTATTACAAAACCTATTTATAATACGAACAAAAGAAAAACAGAGCGCGCGTTAATGTTGTTAGCTGAATTAAACGGAGTCAATTATGCGACTTATAGACAGAGAATAAAAGACGGAATGGATCCTCATGAAGCTGCTGTAAAACGCACTACAATTAGCGTAGAGCTTCAGATTGCGTTAGATAACGGTATTGAAGTTGAAACATTCCGCGGACGTGTCAAGAGAGGAATGACACCGTATGAAGCGGCAACACAACCATTAAAGATTAGAAAGTTTTCTACAGAATACAAGAAAGAATTAAAAATCGCTAAAAGTAACGGAATTACTTATCAAAAGTTTTATAACAGGGTTATGAATTTAGGTTTCGACCCAATGGAAGCAGCGACGAAAAAAACGACCGAAAGAATCAGCAACGCGGCTATAGCGATTAAAAATGGAATAAGCGAAAACACATATTACCAGCGCGTCCATAAAGGGTGGAGCAAAGAAGATGCAATGACAATTCCAGTAGTGAAAAGTAAGAGGTATTTTGATTGTGAACAAAAAGCGAATCTACATAGAAGTACTACTGCATAAAGGGATTTACAAAGAAGAAAAAACAGGACGTCAGCTTTATGAGATGGATGAGTTGGAACTGTTCGAATTGATAAAAGGAGATGGGGAGAATGAGGTATCTCAGAAACACTCAAATAATGAGAAGTTTATATAAAAACGACAAGCACAGATACAAAGTATATAAGCATTACAAAGCGGCAACGGAATACCCAAACTTAGAAATAGAATATGTTCGAAGGGAATTAACTAGCGAACTTGGATTAGATCCTACATTTGAATGGTATAGAAACGACGAAATATTTGGCCAATGTGTTGATATAAGTGGAGATGAATATAGTTACGGTTGGAGAATACCAGTGAGAACTTATAAACAAGGAGGAGAAGAATAATGAAAGAGATGGAACATGGAACGTTTGAAGTAACTCAACTATTAGCAGAGGCAAAGGAGAATGAAGAGAATGGCAACTAAGATCGTTATGTACACGAAAACGGATTGTCCCAATTGCAAACGTGCAAAACATTTCTTGGGATTCGCTCCAGTAGAGATTGAATTAGAAGAAAGAAATATTGAGAACCACATTATTTATAAAGTAGAAGCTGATGATTTGGGGCTAATGAGTTTACCAGCTTTCAAATTTGAGGACGGAACAATTGTAAGAGGGTTTGAAGAAGGTAAGATCATGAACAAATTAGGACTATAAAGGGGTGTTTGGATGAAGGCTGAACATATCGATCTGTATGAACAAGCGCTGAATCACGAACAAGGACAAGCTAGTAAATGGTTTTGCGAGGTTAATAATTTAGAAGCGCAATTACAAATAGCGAAGTCACATTACAAGCACCACACGGAAGAAAGAGATAGATTACAAAACTTAGTTGTGAGATGGAAGGGGAAAGGAAATGAAACTGAGAGTAAAAATTAAGCGAGTGAAAGATGTGGGGTTACCAAAGTATGCACGGGAATTTGATGCTGGATTCGATTTAGTAGCGGCGGAGGATGTAGTTATTAAACCGGGAGAAACAAAAGTAATTCCTACAGGGCTCGCATTCGAAATCCCGCCAGGATATGAAATGCAAATACGACCTCGTAGCGGCATGTCACGTAAAACAAAACTTAGAGTAGTGTTAGGCACTATCGATAGTGGATATAGGGGCGAAGTTGGTGTGATTGCAGATAACGTTTCACTTATCGAATACGCATCTATGCCAAGATTTAACGCAGGAATTTTGGCGGGAGATAACGATTTTAGCATTACAAAGCCAGTGAAATATGAGGTTATCAAAATTAGTAAAGGCGAACGTATCGCTCAAGGCGTCATAGCGCCAGTGGAAACAGCTCATTTTGTTGAGGTGGACGAGCTATCGGATTCAGAAAGAGGGAATCTCGGGTTTGGAAGTACAGGTGTTAAGTAAAACAAAAACGCTATTTTATTAGAAAAGGAGAATGAACATGGGAACATTAGTTGTTAATTGTGGGGAATATGAATTTACTAGATTTGAAAGTGCCGTACGAACTTTGGAACAAGAATACGGATATGAAGGTGAAGCACGGGAAATGGTTGTGGCAAGTGGTGATTTAGAGATATTAAGTGACTTCTTAAATGCTGATGGTTTAAATGCAGAAATCGAATAAAAACTTCATTTTAGTAGAAAGCGAGGTGAGAAGATGAGTCTTACTTTTATAGACTTATTCGCAGGAATCGGAATGTTCCGGATAGGAATGGAGAAAGCCGGACACAAGTGCATCGGTTGGGTTGAGTGGAATAAACCAGCAAGAAAAAGTTATGGCGCTATGCACGATACGAAGGGAGAATGGACCGAAAATGACATTAGAAACGTTACAGGAACAGGAATACCAGCAGCCGATGTGTGGTGTGCAGGATTTCCATGCCAAGACATTTCAAAGAACGGAAAGCAAGAAGGACTTGCAGGAGAAAAGTCAGGACTCTTTAGAGAAGTTATACGAATCATTAGGGAAACAGAAGAAGCTAAAAAACCCTCAAGATTATTCCTTGAAAACGTTGAGAACTTGCTATCAGTCAATAAAGGATGGGACCTCTTCCGTATTTTCGATTACTTGGATGAAGTCGGGTATGATCCAGAATGGAAAACTATCAATTCTACCGAATGCGGAGTGGACCAAAATAGAACGAGAGTCTTCATTGTTGCACATCTTAGAGGAAGAGACACCAGACGAGTATTTAGTTGATTTAGAGAAATACAAGGATTGTGT
>NZ_JAFEMR010000031.1:0-49979 GCF_016892495.1 Bacillus sp. RIT 809
ATTGAGCGTTGGCCAATGCCAATGAATCGACTTCTTTCAACCATTCATACTCCACTTTGTATTTTGCAGGAGTAGGGAATTTTTGTTTCTTCAGTTCTTCCTTGTTCTCTTTGTACGTTTCGTATACTTCTTTCCGCTCAGCCAGCATTTTATTATACACAAAGCGTACACACCCGAAAGTTTTACGTATCAGATAGGCTTGTTTTTCTGTTGGATACAGGCGAAACTTATACGCCTTATTATGCTTTGTCATATCAATTCATCTCACTTTCCCATAAACATTTCTACTTTATCTATGGCGGTGATAACACAACATGAACACTGCATGATCATCTCATTTCATTGTTATACCAAACTTTACCTCTTATAAGACTGATTATAGCAGAGGCGAAATAAATAGGAAAACCAATTTTTTGGCTACGCCAAACCGCAATTCATCTCCCACCTACCGCTTTGCTATCGTCCTTCACACGCTTGAGGAAGGAGACTTCTTCCGGATAATGCGTTAAAATTAAAAGTTATTTTCAGATTACAAAAGCACTTAGCTCATTTTGAAACATACACTCTTTACTATAACAGTTATAGAAAGGTGGTATCACTATGCCCCTTATCCCATACAACGAAAGTGACGTTGATTTACTAGCACGTTTAATCCGTGCTGAAGCTGAGGGCGAAGGACGACAAGGTGAACAACTTGTTGGATGTGTTGTAGTAAATCGTGTATTTTGTGATTGCTTAGATTTTAAACAACTTCGATCTGTAAGTGATGCAGTATATCAAAGTCCTGGTGGATTCGAAGCGGTACAATACGGATACTTTTATCAACGTGCCCGTGAATCAGAAAAAGAAATCGCAAGAAAAGTTTTACAAGGTGAATGGCGCTGGCCGGCAAGGTGGGCTCTTTGGTATTTCCGTCCAGTTGGAGCTTGTCCGCCTGAATGGTATAATCAGCCGTTTGCAGGGCAATTTAAAAGCCATTGTTTTTACGAACCACGTGGTGATGAATGTCCAAAAATGTATTCACGGTAGCAAAAATTGTAGTTTATATGAGTGGTGACAATTCTTATTTTTTATAGTCACCACTCATATATTTATGTAACCATCATTCCATTGTAATTACAATTTTCCCTCTAGTATGCTGACTTTCACTCAAAATATGAGCTTCTCTAACTCCTTTTTCATTAAACGGAACAACTTTGCTAATGATTGGTTTAATTTTTTCAGCTTGGATCAAACTAGTTAATTCGTCTAATTGCTTCCCACTTGGTTTCAACCATAAAAACCCTGATTTTATGCCCTTTACTTCATGAAGTGGTTCATGAACGATAGAAACTAGAACACCACCAGATTTAATAATTCGAAAACTTTTTTCTTGTACTTCTCCGCCGATTGTATCTAACACAATATCATAATCTGATAGTAACTCTTCAAATTTATCTTTTTTATAATCAATAACAAGGTCAGCCCCTAAACACTTTAAAAACTCTTCATTTTTACTACTTGCAGTTGTTGCGACAAAGGCCCCAAATGATTTTGCGATTTGAATTGCAAAACTCCCTACTCCGCCCGCTCCAGCATGAATGAATACTCGGTCATTTTCTTTTATTTGTGCATAATCAACAAGACTTTGCCAAGCTGTTAGTCCTGCAAGAGGTATAGATGCTGCCTCTTCAAAATTAAGATTATTTGGCATTTGCGCTACTAAATCCGATTTCACTGTAATGTATTCAGAATAAGAACCTTTCCCTATATTTTCGGGTTTCGTAAATACTTTATCTCCTATTTTAAAATGATTCACACCTTCTCCAACTTCTTCAACTACTCCAGCGACATCTAAACCTAAAGTGATCGGAAATGAAAATCGTAACTTTTCTTGTAAGTCCCCTTTTCTTATTTTCCAATCAACAGGATTGACAGATGTTGCGTGTATGCGTATTAATACTTCATTACATTTAACAACTGGCTTTGGAACTTGTCTTTCTTGTAATTCTTCAACACTACCATATTGATTAATAACAATTGCTTTCATTTCCTCGCCCCCTTGCTGTTTATTTTAATAACAAACAATTATTTTTCAAAATTTTTCGCCTTGAATGACAATAAATATGTTTGGAGGTGATATTTATCTCTACTAATTAAGTATCATGAGTGCAAAAAGCATGTACTTAACTTTAATACAATCTAGTTTACGGCTAAGAAACACCCAAAGTTATATTTCTCTTTATTTATTAATGACCTTTAAATGAAACGGAGAGTGTGCTATGAGTGAACAAGTTTTCAAAGTAAACGGTATTGATATATGTACAGAAGGCTTTGGAAATCCTAATAATCCAGCAATATTATTAATTATGGGAGCTACGTGTTCAATGGTTTATTGGGATGAAGAATTTTGTGAAAGGTTGGCTAGCACAGGAAGATTTGTCATTCGCTATGATAACCGTGATGTTGGGCGCTCTGTTACATATGAGCCTGGGACTTCCAATTACACTGTAGCTGACCTGGCTGAGGATGCAATCGGGGTACTCGATGCATATCATATTGACAAGGCACACCTTCTGGGCATGTCATTAGGAGGTATGATTGCTCAAATTGCTGCAGTAAAACACCCAGAAAGAATTTTGTCCTTAACATTACTAGCAACAAGCGTTATTGGATCTGATAACAATACTCGTGATTTGCCTCCAATGGATGAAAGAATTTTGACACATCATGCTAATGGTGCGAATTTAGATTGGACAAATAAAGATGTTATAGCGAAATATTTAGTTACAGGATCACGTCTACTCTGTGGATCAAAGCGTATATTTGATGAAGCAAGAACTTTGAAACAAGTAAAGCAAGAAATAGAACGTGCCAACAATTTATTAAGCATGTTCAACCATGCCCTCCTTACAGGTGATGATTCTTATGAAGGTATACTTAAGTCATTACTAGTACCTACTTTAGTAATTCATGGTACGGACGATACAGCTCTTCCACTTGAACATGGACTCGCACTTATTGATGAAATTCCGAACTCAAAGCTATTCCCCCTTGAAGGTACAGGACACGAGAATCATCCAGATGACTGGGATAAAATTATTAAAGCAGTTTCAGAACATATATCCCATATAAGATAAGAACAACTATTAGAAGGGGCACAAATTTTTTTGTCCCTTCTATTTATAATGATTACGATACAATAACAAAAACCCATCACTGCATTCTTATGTATAGTGATGGGCTCTACCTATATTTTTCTATGTTCAAAAGAATGGACAATCTAACTGATCAACAGATTCCCACGATTTTTTTTTTACATTTTCGGTGGATTTACTATTTTCTAGTGGTACGTTTTTAAATGGATTCACTTCAACTTTTAGTAGAGATGGCGGTTCTACATATAAAGAAAAAACATGACTACTTGGCAAGGCTTTCGATACATCAATATCTCCTACTTGTTTAAATAATTGCTGCGCTGCAAAGAAAAAGAAATTAGTTGGATTAGTTTGTTTATTAAGCCATGCAATCATTTCAGGTGATACCGATTTATTAATATTTATTTTCACTCGATCACCATGTTTAAATCGCCTAGATCGCATACTTCCACCAACTAACTTATCGTTAAGTTTGTGAATCCTAACTCTTTTTGCTTATGCTCTCTATATTTTGGCGAACATGTATATACTAAAAGACCACGAGCATTGGTGAATAACGGGTTATCTACAAAAATTACATTTTTCAAGCGTCCTTTTTGTTTCAAAATCATTTTTAAGCTATTTTTAATAATAACTGCGCCCCCACCATAAATAAATACGTATGGATCGTCTTTCATATCATCAATTTTGTTAATAATATCCGTTGCGACACGTGCTGCTAAACCTAAAAACGCTGGTTGCGATTCCTCAACTAACAATGCATTTCTTGGGTGCTTTTCATTTAAATAAATTTGGTTAAATTCTGTAATACTATCAATTGTTTTCGTAGGATATTTCCGATTCCACCTCGTAATAATTTGTAATAACGTTTCTTTTACACCGTACGATAATCCTTTACTTAATTGCGGGCGGAAATTCACCCCTAATGAAACAACTTCTTCCGTTGTCCCCGCGCCAATATCAAAAGACAATAAAGTTTTATCTACAAAATCAATTTCTGAAACTTGATTTTGTTCACATTCTATTTTATGTTTCACAACATTTCCTTCCTCATCATATACAATCCCCCACGTCCCAGAAGCGCCTTCAGGTAGACATTTACAAAACTCAATAGAAACATTAATCGTAACATCGCGTCCATTTGGATAATGGAATATGACCTTGTGATTACCCATATACCGTTTCGAATTTTCAGCAGCGATTTCCTGTGTAATAAGTTGCATTGGAAGAGCAACAGATAAATCATAACGAATATTAATATGACTTGAAGTTGGACTTTGACGCATAGCACTTATCGCTAAACCTGAAAGGATTGTAATAACCATTAACTCATCAGTAGATTTATTTGATTTTTTCTCCACTTCTGTACCTTTTAATTGATCTTGAATCACTTTTTCTCCAACGATGTATCGTACATTATTTAACATTAGCGATGGAGAACTAATGGTCACATCAATGTGATTCTCTAATTCTGACGATGAAACATCAACCTCATCTAACAACCCCGTAGGCTCACCGATATATAAAGAATAAATACTCGGAATAAAAATGGGTTCCTGCCCTTTCACCATTAACTTCAAACCATTATTTCCTGCATCTGCACCAGCTTTTAAAAGAATAGACATAACTACCCCCTAAATTAATCTGACATCCCTTCCAAATATATGCGAGCCCATTCTTTTACATTCAAATGTAATGTAATTTTTTATTTATCCCAAAAATAAAATATTATAAACACTCACTTCATATGTAAAAAACATTTCCAATTTTATACTATGGATGTAAAGAGTTTTTTACAACGGTGGAGGTGCAATTATATATTGAATACTAAAAAGATTATTTTTGTAATCATTGTTTTATCGTTAATCGCGATACTCGGACATGGCGCATACAAATATGCAACTGAAGGCTCGATTTTGGGCGGGACAATTTTCGCTGCTTCTTTAATACTTAGTAATTTAATAAATCATATTACATGGGGAGATCCAAACGGAGTATCAAAAAAAAGTCAAGATGAACTGGGACAACAAATTACATATAAAAGCTTTAAAATCGCGTATTTTGTGCTTGTAGTTGTTATGTTCCTTATATTACTCTGCTCAGAAGGATTTTCTATGGGTTCCAATTTGGATGGTGTAAAAAACCTTCCACTATTTATTGCACTCTGTTCTTCCTTTCTTATTTTCCCTATCGTTGAACTCATTGTCGCCAAACAATATAAATAAAAAAAGTGGTTTTCTATTTACAGAAAACTACTTTTTTTATTTAAATCTCTTCTGCTATTGCTTTCAGCTTATTCACAGTCCGCCAGTTCCTTACTGTAGCTGGCGTATGTAATTTTTGAAACTGGTTCATTACTTTAGAATTCCGAATGCTTTTTTTGAAAAACAAATACACTACTCCTCCTTCAATATGGCAATCTTCTATTTCGCTTTTAATCGTAAGCAACTGATTACTGTCTTCTTCAGAAAGTACATTGGCTAAGAAGGCAACATGTATGCTTTCTCCCTCTAACAATACATCGGCTTCATAAGGACACGTTTTTATAATATTTATAAATTCATCTTTTGTTCTTAACATAACTGGAACATCGAAATCAAAAACATTCTTAATTTCACATTCAATTCGTTCCTTTAAAAAACTTATCTCTTCTTCTGACTCAAACACTACATTTCCACTTTGAATATATGTTTTCACTTTTTTTAACCCTATTGATTCAAAGACTTTTTTCAAATCCGCCATTTTGATTACTTTATGCCCACCTACATTTATTCCCCGTAGTAATGCAATATAAATTGTCATATGATTACCCCTCGCGTATTTACATGCTTAGCAATCGAATTGTTTTGCACCTTCATACTTCTCGAATACTTACCTTAATGCCTCTAACATATCATGTTTGGAAAATATCTCAAATGAAAAAACTTACTACATGATTTTTTTCAAGAGTAAGCTTTGTTATCTTATTATCTCGTTATAGGTAAATGTAATATGAATTGTTGTCCAATTGGTCCCATTCTTCTAAATCCTCTATCTTGAAATCCAACTTTCTCATATAACTGTTGTGCCGGAATATTTTTTTCATTTACAGCAAGAATTACTTCATTTTTTATTGGATAATAATATTTTATAAAGTCTTGTAATAACGCCAATGATTTTTTAGCATATCCTTTTCCTTGTTTATTATGATTAACAGAAAAAGAAGTTAAAAGTATGGCATCCTTATTTTCTGTAAACTCCTGTACTCTATCACCTGTTTGTAATATAAATACACCTACAGGTACTCCGTTATAGTCTAAAATAACAACTACATTTTTCGTTCGATCATTTTTCGCTTTCTCCAGTAATTCACCTGGATTCGCCGTAAATTGAACTTGTTCACTTGGTAAAGTAAATGATTGTATTATCTCTTTATACTGCTCCTTATACGGAACTAATTGTATTTCCCCTGTATGTATGTTCATGCTTAACTCTCCCACTCCTTCAAGTTATTAACTTAAACCTTGCTGTGTTTTAGAATGCACTTTTCCATCCAAAAATGTAATTTCAGCAAATGATTTTGGATCGTTGCCTTTCCAAGCAAAAATTTGTTTAATTCGTGTAGAATGTTCTTCCCCTTCTTCTATGAGTAAATCCCCTTCAAAACCGATTAAATCTTTCACTTCTAAATATGTCATTCCTTCATTAATATTTGAGAAATGATTTACATTAATGGATTTTTGATTTTTATTTTCCGTTATAGTAGAAGATGTAGCAGTTTTCTTCTTCACTTCTTTCTTCTGGTCACACGCTGTCATACTAAAACCTATGCATAAACTACACAATATGAGTGTGCTTTTTTTCATCATAACGGTTGTCCCTCCCCTCATTATTAAACCATATTTCCCCTTAAAAATAAACTGAATATTTAATCTTAAACAAAAATCCCGTACGATTTAGTACGGGATTTCCACTATTTTTTCAAATGATTATTTGACTGATCATCTTGTTCTTTTCGAAGTTCTTGTTCTTCATCTTTTGGTAATTGTTTATCATTGTCTTTAATCGGGTTTGTTTCTCTATTTTCAATCATATCATTTGGAACTTGCGGCATTACACGGCCAACAATTGCTGCTAATTCATCAAGTATACCTTCACCCGTTTTACCATTCTTAATTTGCTTACCTATTTGTTTTAGTCTTTCATACGTATCAACATCTGCTACAACAACTGCATTAGCACCATTTGGGTCATTTTTCAAACTTTCTGCAACAGAATACTTAATTGACTCAACGCGAGTTCGATCAAGTTTCGCTTTTACATCAATACCTACAACAGCATATTTCCCAACTACTACTGCTGTCGCATCGTTTACACCAGGTATACTTGCAGCTAAAGATGCCAGATGATCAGCTGCTTTTTCATTTGGCTTATTTGATTTATTTGTATACGTAACATTTTTCATCGAGACATTTTTTTGTTCTGGCTTTTCATTAGGATTGTCTTTTTTTCCAATGCTACATCCAGTAATAACGAAACAAAGCATTAACATATATATAATGATTTTCATTATTTTCACCACTTTATCATTGATGTTTAATCATAAATTTTTTCAACAGCTTGCATCTTCTTCACTTTTTCTTCTGCCCCGCTATTTGCGTTAATGAAAATTTGGTACGTATCTTTCCCTAAAGTACCAACAAACTCATAGCAAAGTACTTCATTATGCAAGTCATTTACTACTACAGCTTTACGTTCTTCCATAACTTTTACATCGGGATTAATTTTCTTTCTCGCCTCAGCAGCAGTTAGCTTCGCACTCGGAATTGTTCGTTTTTGATGCGATGCTAAATATTCCTTTGCCGAAAAACCAACAATCGATCCATCATCTAAAGCAATTTTCATTTGAATTGCTTCTGGATAAATACGCACTCCATTTTCATTTACAACGTACGTAAACACACCGATATTATCATATTGAGAACTATCAAATAGCTCCATATTTGTAAACTTATGATCCTTTAAAAATGTTAATCCTTTACTTCCTGCATCATTTAAACTAATTTTTTGTTCTTTAATTTCTCGATTATTCATTACCCAAATTGGGTACCCACCTTTTCCGGTAATATCCATGTAATATTCGTTGTTTGTTGCTGGGTCTTTAATTTTCACACTGTAGAAAGATTCTTTTGCACCTTTTCCACTTTTCTCAACATCTACTTTTTCATTTCCTTTTAAATTCAAAAATGATTTTGCAATTTTTCCTGCCTCATCTTCTGAAATTGCTTTTCCTTCTGCTTCAAACCCACCTTTTTTGTTCTTTTGTGCACTTGTAAAAGTAGGTCCGAAATTAGTAGACGAGTACGACGTTACATTCTTTTCAACTGTTTTTAATCCATCAATAATTGTGTTATCTGCTGGATCTTGGTTTGACGCTAGAGCCATTTCTACATCCATCCAGCGAAGATTATTTTTCAATACAAGATGCTGCACTTTTCTCAGTTCATCTTGTATATTTTCTGCATTTGAATATAAACCTTGTAACGTTTTATATTCTTGATCATTTAACGGTTCTTTTTCTAAATCACGAACCGCTGCACGATAACTAAAATCACCGATATTCGCAAGGAACTCTTCCGTTTTATTAAATGGCATTAATGTTAATGGTAGTTGCCCTACATCAGAACGAGCCTCTGATGTTAAACGCCATACATCTGCTAATGCAGGTGATAAAGATGTGCGTGAATTCATAGCAAGCGTTGTGCCAATTTTATCGTGTAACAAATCAACCTCGTATGCTAAATCATGGAATGCTCGTTGATAACTATTTTCCGCTCGAATTAAAACCGCATTTTTCTCTTGGTGTTCTTTATAGCCCCAATATCCTGTTCCAACTACACCGATTGTTAATAACACAATAATAATACCTCTTAACATAGTTCCACCTCCGCTCTATTTACAGAAAATATGTTTACCGATTTTTTTAATTTGTGGACGAGTCCAAATCCATTTACTTGTCGCGGTATCTGGATTGAAATAATATAATGCATTCCCGGTTGGATCCCATCCATTGATCGCATCTAATACGGCTTTTTTCGCTGTTTCATTTGGCGTTAAATATATTTGTCCGTCTGCTACTGCTGTAAAGGCTCTCGGTTCAAAGATTACACCTGAAACGGTATTTGGAAACGATGCACTTGTAACACGATTTAAAATAACCGAAGCCACTGCAACTTGTCCTAAATATGGCTCGCCGCGTGACTCTCCGTATACAGCGTTTGCCATTAACTGAATGTCATTTTGAGAATAACCGTTTGGAACATTTGTCCCTTTACTTTGTGGTGGTTTATTTTCTTGTGCAGTACCACCGCTATTCCCTTTATTAGTTGTAGTACCTTTATTAGCGGTCGACTTATCATACTTCGTCGCTTTTACAAGCATTTGCTTCGTTTTAGCACCCGCTAAACCATCAACCGGCAATCCGAATTTTTGCTGAAAGTTTCGAAGCGCCCAATATGTACCCCATCCGAAAACACCATCTACTTTTCCTGAGTAAAATCCGTTATGTTTCAAACGAGATTGTAATTCAATGACATCTTCTCCAGATGCTCCCCTTTGGATTACTTGATTAGAAAAGGCTTCTACATTTTTGGTTTGTATACTACTTACCATTAAAGATAAGCCAATAAAGGTAAGTAAAACCGCTATCTTCAAAAAACCTTTTTGACGCATATGTTTCCCTCCTTAAATACAGAATGAATTCATGGTTATGTTTTGTAAATGTGAAGCTTTTATGTAAAGAAGACAAAAAAAGCCAAGCTTATATGCTTGAAGATATATGCACACAATATAAAAAAGAGTAAAAGGAGCTTATTATGAAGTATTTCTTCACACGTATAGCATTCGCGATTTTTTTACTAACAGCATGTTCAAATATATATACTGGTCCATCTATCGTTCACGCACAGCCACCCTATGCAAAATGGGGTAAACTAGCCGTTGAAAAAACGAAAGAACAATATCCGAAAGCTGAGATTATCGATTACCTTCATATAGGTAGAAAACCAAAAACTGTTCAAATAACAGTTGAAAAGTTTAAATTATGGCTACGTGAGGGTGGAAAAGAGTATGGTGTTTTTGTGGATATAGAGTTTGATACGAAAACAGAGAAATTTTTAAAGATGTCCTTTCAGAAGACAAATCGGTAAAACAAAGAAACCTCCGTCTTTACATACAGACAGAGGTTTCTTTATGTACTTCTTCCTTAATAAGGAGGATTATTTTTTATATGCAAAGATCGATTTCCTAACATTTTTACTAATCCGCAAATAGCTCCAATTACAACCGCTATTCCGATACTATATAAAAGCACTCTCCCATATCCACCTATTCTCGGATCGAGAAACGGATATGGGTACCAATTCACGAATGGACCGCGGATTAAGCTATAGACAACATATAAAAGCGGGAAAACAAGCCAACTCGCAGCCTGTTTCCATGTAATGGTCTTTGTAGGTGGATTTATAACCCAATCTAAAATCATCGCTAATGGCATGATGTAATGAAGCACAGTATTTACCCACGGTATCGGCGTTTGAAGTGACTCTTCTAATCCCCTTAATAACAAAAAATAAATAAGTCCTGTTGTCAGTATGTATACTGTAGCTGCGCCGCGAAGAACTCCAAACTGCTCGGAACGTCCGAATGTGGCTGTCCCCAAGCTACTTAATAGTAGAATTACCGCCACTAAAATATTACTTTCGATTGTAAAGAAACTAAAAAAATTAACTGGATTGAACGGTTTCACTTGTGCCCTTGTAACAAATTGTGTAATAAGTGCGCTAAACGCTAGAAGACTTAATAACAGTCTATAAACCGCTATCATTTTTGCACTTTTCATAAAACACCCCCTTCCTCTTCTTATTTATGATTGGAATTCTCTATTATATGCTCTATAAATAACTTTAATGGTACGAGGCCACGTTTCGGCATGTGACTACTAATAA
The DNA here is from genome assembly GCF_016892495.1 of Bacillus sp. RIT 809. Taxonomy (NCBI): domain Bacteria; kingdom Bacillati; phylum Bacillota; class Bacilli; order Caryophanales; family Bacillaceae; genus Bacillus; species Bacillus sp. RIT 809. The sequence continues at coordinate 11,123 of NZ_JAFEMR010000031.1, forward strand.
CCGCTACGAGCTCTAACTGCGGAATGATAATAATGTATTGCCCTCCGTATCCCATAGCAAAATACATACAATACGGTATGTGAAATCTTTCGTTATGTAATACCCACCAGTGATATCCATATGCCCCGACATGTTCATACGTTTCAAATAGAGCTGTATTTGATTCTTCTAACCATTTCGATGATACAATTTCATTCCCCTTCCAATATCCATTGTTCAAACATAATTTCCCTAACTTTAATAAGTCTATAGATTTCATTTTCATACCGAATCCGCCAACATATATATCTTGCGGGTCTTGTTGCCACTCATACTCCGTAATGTTTAACGGCTCAAATAAATACTTTTTCGCGAACTGCTCCGTCGACATTCCAGTTGCTTGTTGAATGATGTAACTAAGTAAGTGAGAAGAGCCTGAATTATAATTCATTTTCGTACCCATTTCTTCAATGAGCGGCTTTTCTAAAATGTATTGCACCCAATTGTCTGATTCCACAAAGTCATTTGGGAAAATAACCCCATTTCCGAACTCTTGCCAATCTTCTCCTGTTGTCATCGTTAATAAATGATACAGCGTTAATTCCCTCTTTTTCTCCGGTACATTTGGAATCCATGTTGTGATTTGTGTATGTATATTATTTATAAATCCTTTATCAATTGCGATACCAATTAATATAGATACAATACTTTTTGTAATCGAATTAATTTTAAATAAGTCATTTGCACAGTCTATCGTTTTATAGTACGCAGTCGTTAATTCCCCCTTTTGATAAACAAGAAATGTATTAACTTTTTTCTTTACAAATTTATTTTGTAATTGCTCAAAGTTCAAGAAATCTTCCTCCATCTAAATGATTATGTAATATTTGTTGTTCATCTCGTTCTCTCTATTAAATCATATTTGTTTTTAAAACAAAAAAATAAACTTGCCAGCATTTAATAGCTGACAAGTTTATTTTATAATTTCGTTCGAACATTCCAAAGCTCTGGGAAGAAGCATTGATCAAGTACTCGCTTTAAATAAGATACGCCAGAAGAGCCACCTGTTCCCATTTTATGACCAATAATTCGTTCTACCGTTTTCATATGACGGAAACGCCATTGTTGTAGCCAGTCTTCAATATCGATTAATTTCTCTGCAAGCTGATATAAATCCCAATATTTCTGCACGTCCGCATATACTTCTATCCAAGCCGCTTCTACAGTTGCATCCTCTTCGTAAGGCTGCGTAATATCACGGTTTAACACATCTTCATGAATTGGGAATCCTTCTTTAACAAGCGCTTGTATCGCCACATCATACAAACTTGGTGCATGAAGTGCTTTATGAAGACGAGCATGTAATTCTGGGTCCTTTTCATAAATCTTTAATGCATGTGGTGTTTTATAACCAAGTGCATACTCAATCATTCGATATTGATACGATTGAAAACCGGAAGCCTGACCAAGTGAATCACGGAACTCAATATATTCTGATGGCGTTAATGTCGCAAGAATATCCCAAGATTGAATAATTTGCGACTGAATTTTTGATACACGTGCTAACATTTTAAAAGCTGGTGGTAATTTATCTTGTTTAATAGATTCAATTGCTGCATTCAGTTCATGTAAAATTAGTTTCATCCAAAGCTCACTCGCTTGGTGAATAACGATAAATAACATTTCATCATGATGATCTGATAATCTTTGTTGACTAGATAATAAGCTATCTAGCTGTAAATACTCTCCGTACGTCATATTTTCCTTAAAATCAGTGTGAATCCCTTTTTCCATAATTACCTTTTCGTTTTCTTTCATATTAATCAAACGCCCCTTTTATATATTTCTATTTATATTGGTCTAATAACAGCGCGAACTGGGCTCCCATCTGCATCTGTTAATGCAAGTGGTAAGGCAATAAGTTCGTAATCGCCGTCTGCTACGTGATCGAGTACGACATTTTCTAAAATGTGAATTCCGTGTTTAAATAATTGATGATGTGCTTCTAGTTCTTTATCATCTAAAGGATCAACAGAGGGTACATCTACCCCAATTAAACGAATGCCCTTACTTGATAGAAAATCTGCAATATCAGCACGTAAATACGGGATTTTTTCTGGGAATTCTTGCGCTTTACCATGTGAAGATGTACGTAATAATAATCGCTCTACACCTTCTAATTTAAAACGTTCCAATTCCTTTTTACCGATACTCTCCAGCCCTGACACATCGATAACTCGTGCTGCGCCTACATATACGTGTATATCTAAATCCAACACCTTCTTACCGTCATTATCGAAATGAAATGGTGCATCAATATGAGTACCTGTATGGATACTCATCGTTAACTTTCCGACATTTACCGAACCACTGTCTTCTTTTGACCATGAAACTTCATACGAGAACGGTGTATCCCCTGGCCATGTCGCGATATCATTATTTAGCGGTTGTGAAATATCAATCCACTGCGATGTTTTCATGCTTACGCCACAACCTCTCGCTTATTTTCAAAGTTTTTATATTCTTCATTTTTCATAATTTTCTTTAAGATTTGTACAGAGTTCCATACTTCCTCATACGTATTGTATAAAGCAACAGGCGCAAGTCTAACTCCATTTGGAGCTCTAAAGTCTGGAATCACTCCATTTGCTTTTAACGCTTTACATATACGTGCCGCCTCAGCATGTTCTAAATAAATATGCCCGCCTCGTTTTTCATCCTCTAGCGGATTTCCGATTGTAAATCCCATATCATTTAACTCCAATTGAATTAAATCGAGCATATATCTTGTTATATGTAATGACTTTTCACGTAATCTTTCAATACGGGCATCTTTAAAAATTTCAAGAGAACCGATTAATGGTGCAATACTTAATACGTGAGGTGTCCCTATTTGATAGGCTCCAGCATGATCAGCCGCAGTTAATGAATGTTCCATATCAAACTGCTTATCCTTTCTAGAGCTAAACCAACCAGATAATCCTGGAAGTCTATCTAAATGGTTTTTATTCACATATAAACCTGCAACACCACCAGGACCTGCATTTAAATATTTATAATTACACCATACAGCGAAATCTACATCCCATTCGTTAAAATGATGCGGAATAGCACCGATTGAATGACATAAGTCAAAACCGATATGAATACCACGTTTATGAGCTTCAGCTGTTAATCGCTTCATATCGAGAATTTGTCCGCTTCTATATAGTACAGAAGGCAATAAAATTAAAGCGATATCATCTGTCATTGCCTGAATAATATCATCTTCAAAAAGTGTTCTTCCATCTCGACTTTTCACTCGTACTAAATGCTCATCTGGATCTAAGCCTTTTAAACGAATTTGACTTTGAAGCGCATAAATATCTGACGGAAATGTTAATTCATCCGCAAGAATTTTTGTACGTATTCCTTTCGGCTCATAAAACGTCGCAATAACTTGATGTATATTCGCAGTCGTGGAACCGGTTACAATTGTTTCTTCCGGCAAAGCTCCAATAAGAGGTGCTGTCAATTCACCTAATTTCTCCGAAAGGAAAAACCACGGATGCTCACCTTCAGTCCATCCATCAATTCCAAACTCTTTCCATGAATCTAGCAAAGTAAGTAACGATTTCTCTGCTCTTTTTGAAAGCAAACCTAAAGAGTTACCATCTAAATATATTATTCCTTCTTTTTTATAAAATTCAGTTTGAAAATCTTTCAGTTCATCATGTTTATCACATTCAAGCGCATACTCATAAGTTGGTTGAAATGGTTCTTTATACATGGTGTCACCTTCTTTTAATTTTCTTTTTATTCTAACTAATTGAAATATATCACTTAAATTGATATAACGTCAATGATATTATGTCAGTTGACTTTATATACGAACTTCTTTTACAATACAATTATATTTTCAGATATTTCAGTATAAAGAGGTGATTCCTTGAAAAACACTACTCTTTCAACAAGAAAACACCGCTCCTTAGAAACGAAAAAGAAACTATTACATTCCGGTTATACTATTTTTATAAAAAACGGATTTCAGAAAACTACAATCACACAAATTATTAAACATGCAGAAACTGGTTATGGAACAGCATATGTATACTTTAAAAACAAAGATGCTCTCCTCGTCGTTTTGATGGAAGGTGTGATGAATCGCTTTTATGATATTGCTGATCGCTCTTTTTCCCCTCAAACAAAGGCCGAAGCACGAGATATGATTCAGAATCAAGTGCGCGCTTTTTTACAGTTAGCACAAGAAGAAAGAGCTATATTACAAGTTGTTGAAGAAGCAATAAGAACCTCAAAAGAAATACGTCAAAAATGGGATGAGATTCGCGAACGCTTTGTAACACGGATTATACAAGACATTACTCATTCCCTGGAAAATGAATTAGTACGAACTAAGTTAAATAAAGAGATTGTCGCATGCGGCTGGTTCTCTATGAATGAAATGTTCCTTTGGACAATCGTTCAAAATGATAAAAAAATTGATGTAGAAGAAATAGTGTATACATTGACGGAAATGTATACGACGGGGTTATATAAATAGCACATTATAACCTCAAATAAACCGTTACTAAGTATATTGAGTAACGGTTTATTTGAAATATTTTATTAACGATACAATAATACAAAAAAGTGATGTAAGTAATAGCAAAAGCCCCATATTCCTATTCTCTTTTTCATCCTTCTTAAAGTTTTGTATCCCCATACCAGCTAACATAAATCCTAGAAGCAATTGTAGAATAAGCATACTTTGTTTCGAATCATCATTCCAACTATAGATGGAATAGACCATTACAATAATTGCGAGTATGAATGTGGTAATTCTAATCATAAGAACACCCCCTGTTTGATTCTATTGTTTTAACCTACTCACCATTCCAACAATAAACTTATACTCAGCTCTACTTTTTCTTACTTTCTTAAAGCCCTCTCTCGTATCAAAAATAAAACACGTTTTCCACAACCAAATTCGTACATATAAAGACTCAAAATAAATAGGTTTTATAATGCCGCGTTCCTCAAATTCAGTTCCGTCTTTATTTTCAGTTTCTGTTCGAACGAACCACCTATTCCCGATTCCAATTTCAATATACTTCACATGCTAACCCCCTTCAGGAAATCTTCTTTCTAACTATTCTATTATTTCCCCGGTAAGCGCACATTCCGACAGAACGTGAGCCCATAAAGAAAAAGTAGATTACAAAAATCTACTTTTATAGCCTAAATTTTTGCATACGTTTATAAAATGTACTGCGTGGCACATCTAATAGTTTTGCAGCTAATGAAACATTTCCATTCGTTTTTTACAATGCTTCCATCATGCTATAACACTGTATTTTTTCGCGGAAATTCAGCGTATGTTTTCTTTATTTCCATTTTGCAACTCAATTTGTTTTTGATTTCCTATCACCTTCTGTAATAAAATGACATTTATGTTCCGCATATTTCCCGTCCATTTATATTTTGAACATTGATTACAAATAACAACTTGTTCATCACTATCAATTACATCTAAAAAGCGGTGAATTACATGTAGTTCGTTTTGATGTATTTGAATGCTACATTCACTTTGAATCACATGAGCAATTGAAGTTAACATACTTAGCATATACGGATGTGAAAACTCAATCGAACAGGAGAAATAGCATTTTCAACACAATTAGAAAGACGACACAAATATGTTAATAATTTGAATATCTTAATGAATTTCTTTATGTTTTTTTATCAACACTATATTTTGTATAATGGAGCCTACTAAAATACATAACCAAAACCACTTTATCGGATTGTTATTTAAAAAGAATATTGCCACCGCTATTGCGAATAAAATAGTGGATGCTAAACTAATATATAATTTCGTTCTCATCCCCATTTGGCTTCACTCCTCTATCATTTTACAGTACATAGTAACTTTTCATTTTTCATCTCTATTATGTACTCTCGTAAAACATATTCTTTCCCGCCATGTTTATCATACCAATCATGTATTCTTTTAACATGCATTTTATCATTTCTAATTTCCGTTTCAATTTCTACATATTCTTCATAACTATCATATTCCCATATTGCAAATACTTCAGTCTTACCATCATTATTATCTTTCATCCAGCGTCCTATTAAACGAGAACCATATTTTAATTGATTAGGTAAATTAGTATCATTGAAATGATCATTAAATATTTCTATGAATTCATTTTTTACTACATAGTACTTCCTTCTGTAAAACATACTTCTTCACCTCTTTTATGAAAAGTATCAGTAAACCTTCCCATTACTATCGTATTATAATACTTACCATCCGACAGTTTTTTATCATTCTTTAGAATACCTTCTACTTCAAAACCTAATTTTTTATAAAGCTGAATGGCTTTCTCATTTGTCTCTAGCACTTGTAACGCTATCTTTTTCACTGCATTTTCATCAGCCCACTTTATTGATTCTTGTAAAAGATTTTTGCCAATCTCATATCCCCAATACTCTTTTAAAATACAAACTCCGAACTCTACTTTATGAGACAATCTCTTCAAATTAGACCCTTCACATCTTGAAAATCCAACGATTCGATTGTGCACTTCTGCAACTAAAAAGAGATTTCTTGTTTTTTCACTATCCGTTTTTATTATTTCCTGGAATCCCTTCGTATCTATAAATCCCTCACCTTCTTCTCTATCCATATTTTCAGTTTCTCCATCGATTCGTACTCTTATTTTCGATAGCTGATCTGCATCTTGCTTAGCTGCAGGTCGAATTGTATAAGTTAATCCATTTATATGAAACTCTTGTCCTTTTATAATCATTTCAAACTCCTTTTAAATGCAGTCTATTGGCGCTATTACAATTTGTTTACCTTGTTTCTCAAATTCTTGAATAGTTTCTTTACTAGCCTCTTCATCTGTTATTATAAGGTCAATTTCTTTAAGTGACTCTCCTTTTATAAAGCAGTCTATTCCGAGTTTATTATGAGGAGCTAAACAAATATTTCTTCGAGCGATTTTGCTTACTGTTTTTCCAAAATGAGCAACTTCCGGTGTTGCAGTACTTATACCATGTAATGAAACTCCACCACCTGTGGAAAAATAAATATCAATAGTAAAACTACTAATCAATTCCGAGGCAAGTGTATCAGTAATATTTCCTGAAGGTTTTACCTTACCACCAATTAAATACACTTCTATGTTCTTATATTCTCGTAACGAACTAGCTATCTCTATAGAATTCGTAATAACTGTGAATGATGTTTCGGGTAAAAATTTTAACATAGCACAATGAATTGAAGCCCCACCAATAAAAACGGAATCTCCTTCTTGTATATAAGATGCAGCAACTTTAGCGATTGCGTCCTCATATATAGGGCCATTACTATAACGTTTAGATGGCTCTGCAGCTAAGTTCCTCACTCTTGCAAGTTCAATTGCACCTCCGTGCGTCCTTTTTAATAAACCCTCTTTCTCCATAATAGATAGATCTCTTCTTATAGAATCAATAGACATATCAAATATTTCAGCAAGATCTTTTGCGACTACTCTTCCATCTTTCTTAAGCAATTCTAAAATGTTCTCTCGACGCTCTTCAGTAAACATGTTCTCACCACCATTATTGAAAATTCAGAAATTTAATATTTATGTTAATTATATGCATGTCCCTTCCGTTTTACAATATTTTCAATTCTTATTTTTTCAGCTTTATGCAGGTTTTCTCTCTCTTTCTATTTCATTAACTTCAACACCGAATAAATGTATATTTGCATATCCTACTAAAATACTTCTATTTATCTCCTTATTGTTGTAAAATTATCCCTATGTTTTACTTTTTAATACAGAAAGGAATTACTATGAAATCTTTAATTAAAGTAACTTGTACAGCATTAATATTTACTGGAATAATGGCAGGATGTAATAGCAGTGCTACACCAAAACAAGAAAAGAGCTCTCTCGAAAAGAATGCAATGCACTATGGGGAAATAGTTAAAAACGGATACTATAGAGCAACAGTTGAAAATGCAAAATTTGAAAAAATAGACAAAGAGTGGCGTCTTACAACTCGTGTTATGATTAATAATGTTCGAGCCGATGGACAAACTATTGATCTTTCAGAGATAAAATATTTCATAAAAGATGAAAAAACTGGTCAAAAATATGAAGGTGAAGCTCATCCAGTAGATGATGAGAAATATAAAAATGTTCCACTCGAATTTTCTTTAACTACTGACGTTGTATTTGAAATGAAAACTTCGCCTAAAGACTTAAATAACATGTATTTGTATATAGATAGTAAAGTTGCTCCATTAACAAATACATATTGGAAGCTTGATAATTTAGTATCAAAATAAAAAACAGTCTTAAATGACTGTTTTTTTGTTATCGAACTTGTAAACTTCAGCAAAAGAAACTCTCTTTATTATAAATTAATATACAAATAACCAAGTTATTTTTTCTCAAGCAAGACATCTTTTGCACAAATCGTTACTTCTTCAAATGGGCAATCAAATAACATACCTAATTCAAATCCATCTTCAGTAAGCTCTATTTCATGGTATAGCCACCAAGCACCCTCAAATTTTTTCGGCATAGAACATTTCGTCACTCCTGTAAAAGTTACTTGAAGTTTATCGAAATCACTAAAAGTGCCACTGCAATCTAATTTTATAGATAAAATATCTTTTGATTTTCTCTCTACAGTTGAAATTTCACTATCATGTAGTGATGCCTCATGTAACTGAATGACATTTGCCGGAAGCATTTCCTTAACGGAATTAAAATGTTCTAAGTATGATTGATCTAATTGAGCCATTCTTTTCTCATAATCTGCTGTCCACTCTAACAAAAGTTGCTTTAATTCATTAGGTGGATATTCTGAATCAATAGTGTTATTTTGAATGTATGGATGTAGTGTTTCAGGAAGAAAATCCAATAAATCTTCTTTCCTTTCTTCTACTTCGTCTTTCAAACTTTGTATATAATCAGGATCCACTTCTTTCCATTCTTCTATTAATTCTATGTAATTTACAAATCCTGAAATTTGCATTTCTTTATACCAATCTCTTGTGAAATATTTCAATGACATCTCTCCTAAAATATTTTAACATCCAAGAAAAGCAATATATTTATTTATTATATCATTCCAATAACCATTTTTTCTAAAGAAAAAATGTAAAACTGCAAATATTCCGCCTATTATTTCTAAAACTTCAGAATATTTACAAGATTATAAAACTAGATTACATTTTACTAGTACAAGATTTTCCTGTACAAAAATCTAAACAAAAAAAGGGATGGTTATATGTTGAAGAAATTAGTAGCAGGGACATTAGTAGCAGGTTTTGCATTAACTGGAGGATTAGGAGTAGTAAGTGCTGCAGAAAAAGATAATACAATTAAATCATTTGATTATTTAAAAGTTGATGAAAAGAATGTTAATTCATTCACAAAACTAAGCGATCAATCAAAAAAAGACATCCAAATTACTATGGTACTACCTAAGCAAAATGAAAATGGAGATTGGTTAGCTTATGGCTTTACTAGCAGAGAAACATTGAATGCTTTTATTGAAAAGGATAAAAAGGCACTTAAAAATCAAATTAACCCCTTAGGTAGTGGTGCTGGTAGTACCGATTTTTATGAGCATCAAAATAAAGGTGGACAGTATATTTATTGGAGCAGCGGCTTTAAAAACCTACCTTCTAGCTGGAACGACAGAATTTCTTCTGTAAGTACAGCTTCACCTTCTGCAAGTTATTCAACAACGCTATGGGAACATTCTTCAACTCAAGGATATGGAAAAGGTGTCTCCTTTAGACACTCTGATTGGTATGGTCAAACTGCTAATTTAGCTGCGGATTGGAACGATATTACTTCAGCAATTGAAATCAAATAGCAACAGGGCATTTCAATTGAATAGTTGGAACTACATTTTTATAGTTTCACACAAATTGCTACTTAAATATTATTAGATAGTAGAAAGACCAGTCATTTTAGACTGGTCTTTCTACCTTCAAGCGTGCACAGCATGTCTTACGGCCTACAATAATGCTTCATGAATTGCTTCAGATAAATTAGAGAACCATTACACTATTCACTATCAAAACTCTTCTGTAATTTCCGAATGTAAATAATTTGACCAATATGATACGCATTATGAGTTGTTACATTAGCTAATACTTCCCACCACTTCGCAGATACAGGAAATCCAATTACATCACTTTCAACCTTGTCTTCATTTATGAGATTTTGCCATTGTAACAGTTTCTCTAATAGTTTTTCTCTTAACTCTTCAAATGTTTGATTATCTGATAGCATAAAACTTTTGTTATTATCACCAATAGCGGGCACGGCATTAACATTTGATTCTTTATACCTTGTTTGCCACGTCGAGTTCCAATACAGTAAATGTTGTACAATTTCAGCTATACTATTACTCTCTTCATTCGGTTTCCAGAAAGCTTCTCTCTCAGATAAATCCTTAACTGCATCTGAAAACGGAATATACCAACTAGGATCATTCGCATTTGCTAATAACTGATCTGCTAAAACATCTTTAACATGAAACATTTTACTTCCCCCCGTTAAAAAGATTCATTTCAAGACAATACTCACTTCTCTATATACGCTGAGTTTGCAAAATCCCCTCTTTTTAGCCTCAATCCCAAACATATGCACATAAAGAAACCGAAAGCACCTAATCCATAAGCTGTTGTATAACCACTTTCCCCGATAATCCATCCTGCAAGTCCTGGTCCAATCATTTGACCAACTGCATAGAAAACGGATATAAAACTAATTGCCATTGAGACATATTTCGGAGATACTTGCTTTGAGGCAGCAACTTGAATTAATAAAAGGATACCTCCGAGGCTGGAACCCCAAATAATTGCCGACATGATAAAGCCAATGATATGTCCAAATATAATTGGAATCATATCACCTATTACAGCTAATAAAAGTGAAATACATAACGTCTTCTTTATACCAATCCGATCCGAAATCAATCCCCAGACAGGAGCTCCTACGATTGAAAACATACCTGCAATCGCATAAACAGTTCCCGAAATTGATGCCGAAATACCATTATCAATCATAAAACTAGTTTGATATAAATTTGGAATTAAATAAACAACTCCAACAATAAAATACATCCATGCAATGATGTATAGCTCTTTCGTTTTCCATAAAAACGACTTATTATTCCTTTCCCCCTCATCTTCAGTAACTTCTGGATTTTTCAAAACAATTGAGGAAACGAATACAACAATACATGTAATAACGCCAAACAAAAGCCATGAACCACGCCAACTATACTCTGGAAATGTACGTACTATATAAGGAACAATTATTCCACTAAATAGCATGCCTATGCCAGCACCGCTTAATAACAGCCCCATTGCAGTTCCTCTTTTTTCTGGAAACCATCCTACTGTTATTGACATGAGTGGTGTATATACAAGAGCACTTCCAGCTCCAGCACATAGCATAAAAATAGCAGCTATCCAAACTGAAGGAACAAATGCTAATCCTATTAAACTTACAACGACGAGCCAACTCCCTATTAATAAAACTGATTTTGCTCCAAAATGAATGGTGAGTATTCCAGATGTTCCGACTGTTAATAAATAGCCTAAAAAGAGTATCGTTCCTAGCATACCTGATTGAGCTGTAGATAAATGGAGTCCTTCTTGCATAAACGGCAATATAATTCCATATGCCATACGTGCAAAACCCGTCGTTGTTATAATAAGAAACATTCCTGTTAATACAAATATCCAAAAATGACGCTCCTTCTGCTCTTTCATTTAAATCCCTCCATAAAAAGTTATTTCCAATTGGATGTTGATTGTAATTATAATGACCATTACAAAAAGCAACTACCAAATGACGGAGGAGTTTACGGTATAGCGGATTATTCCTGTTTTACGTTAATAAATACGTAAAAATTTTGATGGATTCATTCCATACTTTTTACGAAATAACTCTGAAAAATGACTGACATTATTGTATCCAACTGCAAATGCCGTTTCGGTCACATTACTATTTCCCGAACGCAGTAAATCTATCGCATGTTCCATACGTTTTTCTCGTAAATATGCAAATGTGGACATCCCAAATAATTCTTTAAACCCAATTTTTAATTTATAATCATTTAATTCTACTATTTTAGCCAATTCTAATAATGATGGGGGTGATTCCATTCGTTGAAGTAAAATTTCTTCAGCTTGTTTTATTTTATTCAAATCCTTTTTTGATAATTGACTCCTTTTATTGGCGTCACAATCATTAAGCAACACTCTCCCAAAATGTATAGAAAGCAATTCGAGCGCTTTACTTTCTATTTCTAGTTGATTAATACGATCCTTTTGGGGATGCTCTATCATTCTCTTAATAATATTAGATGTTATAGAATCAATTGGATTTTGAAACTTTTTAAAAGGTTGATTTCCTAATATAGAATGAAAATCAAGACTTTTTTCAATAGCATTATTCATCATGAAATGATTAAACAATTGTACAGGAATCCCAATCGCCAATGAATATAGAGGCGTTTCTTTTTCATATTCAAATAATACATCAAAATCATTCATAAAATATAAATAGCTATTTCCAGTCATTAATTCATACGAAGAATGACCAACTTGCACTTCTCCGAACCCTTGTAAACAAAAATTAAGCTCCACCATTGCTGCATCAGATGCAAACTGGATGCGATGATTTTTATGAAATTGATAATTTGATAACACAATTTCCATTCCTGAACACGAAGTCCATCTTCGTATTTCACCCATACCTATTGTTTTGGGCATATTCATATGTCTTTCCTCTACAACTTGTAAACCATGAAAGTATTTATGAAAAATATCATGAAAACCGTTAGTCTCCATGAAATCCACACTCCTTTTATGTGAAAACTAAAATTTAATTGATAATTATTTTCAATTAAATCAAATATCTTTATACAATAAATAGATTTTCTTCTTATTACTCGTTATGATAAAAGAAAAAGAAAGCGAGCGGACAATGAATAAAAAAATTGCGGTTATTACAGGTGCATCAAGTGGATTCGGACTATTAACTACACTTGAACTTGCAAAAAAAGACTATTTAGTCATTGCTACAATGCGAAATCTTGAAAAACAAGTAGACTTAATATCTCAAGCTACTAAACTCAACTTACAGCAAAACATAAAAGTTCAACAATTAGATGTAACAGATCAAAGTTCTATACATAACTTTCAATTATTTTTAAAAGACATGAATAGAGTAGACCTTCTCATTAATAATGCAGGATATGCAACTGGAGGCTTTGTAGAAGAAATTCCAGTAGAGGAATACCGTAAACAATTTGAAACGAACCTTTTTGGAGCTATTTCAACCACTCAACTTGTCTTACCATATATGAGAAAGCAGAAAAGTGGAAAAATCATTAATATAGGCAGTATTAGTGGCCAAGTTGGATTTCCTGGTTTATCCCCTTATGTATCTTCAAAATATGCATTAGAAGGCTGGAGTGAATCGCTTCGCTTAGAAGTAAAACCTTTCGGAATAGACGTTGCCATACTTGAACCTGGTTCTTATAACACGAACATATGGGAAGTTGGTAAACAATTAGCTGAAAACCAATCTGATACAAACTCTCCTTACAAAGAATATATGGATAAAATACAAAAACATATTAATAGCGGCAGCAATACATTTGGTAATCCGATAGATGTTGCCAATAAAATCGTTGAAATTGCCGAAGCGAAACGTACTACATTAAGATATCCAATTGGAAAAGGTGTCAAATTTATGATCTTTGCGAAGAGAATTCTTCCATGGAGATTGTGGGAGTTTCTTGTTTTGAGGAGTTTTAAGAAGATGTAACTTTAACACGAATAGTAACCATTTATCATCTTTCAGATAAATGGTTACTATTTACTTTATGATCTCAACATTTGTACCATCAATACCTATTATTATAAGTGATTGCTCTTTATATTTTTCACGAATCCATTTTAAAATTACGGTAAAATCCAAAATAATCCATCCTCTTATATCTCTCGCATCAATATTTTTTTATTATGTAGCTGGTGGAACGAAGTAAAATAGCATCGAAGTCATAAAAATAAATGCAAATAATCCAATTATCGAAAAAATATATTCTTTCGATTCTCTATCATACTTCCATTCCATCCATGTCCTTAGGATCCACGTAACCCCTAAATAAGTGAAAATGATAAACCAAATATTAGTGCTTTCGAATTTAAAGATGTAAATAAAACTAATTATTAAATATACAAAAAGCAGTCCTATTTCCAATTTTTTATGTAAGCTATTTACATATTTATTATATCCCCAAAACCCGCTCTTTGGCATATTCAATTTTTTTCTTAAAAATCGATCCAAAAAGTAGCCCGCTATACAAAAAACAAAAATTATAATCCAAAATGTATAGGTTCTCAATATCATCCCTCCTATTACTTCATTGAATTGTTTAAAATAAAGTGGACTATATTAACGGTTATTGAACGAGTATTCTTGAATGATCTTCATTAAAAATGATCGCCTCTGCACATAATAAAGGTCTTTTCATTTCTTCTCTCCTTCTTGCTTTAAATTCATACTATATTAAAGGAAGAAATATAGTATGAACCCTGTTATTATTAATGCTACAACTCCTAATAATGAAATCAAAAACTCACGCGATTCCTTATCATATTTCCACTCCATATATGATTGAAATCCATATAACGTAATAAAAAATAAAAGAGGTACATAGCCCATAAATATACGATTTGGAAGAAAAGTGCTTATAGTAATAACAACTATATAAGAGAAAATGATAATTCTATTTCCCCACTTATGTGTATCATTCACATATTGGTTATTCCATCCTTTTTGTTTCGGTATATTTAACTGTCTTCTCGCTATTCTTTCAAAAACCAATAAAGATAGCACCCATAAATTTAATAAAGCTATTTTTGTAATTGACAGAAAATCCTTCCTTTTTATTTTTTTACTTTAATTTTCTCCGGCTGATCACTCGGATACGTAGCATATGCATCATTTTCATAATCCCAACTAATAATGGTAGCACTATCTCGTCCTAATTGATGATGAACGTGTTCTAACACATTATGAATATTTTCTTTTAGCCCAATATTATTTCCATTCATATCATTATAAAGATTTAATGGTGTTTCATAACAGCGTTCCCCGCATTCTAATACCCCATCTGTCACCATTACAATTCGATTCTTTCCAGTACGTAATTCACGAATTCCTGAAGAATAGCAAGGAACGAGTAAATCAAATGTGTTTACATTTCCAATCCATTCGTAAAAGTGGCGTTGATTCAATGCATATTGTCCTAATTTATGTAATTCTTCATGAAATACATAAACCAAGCAATCACCTATGGAAAGCCACCATATGTAATTTTCTTTTCTTACGCATATTAAGCAAGCAGTTTCACCTTTTACTTTTTCGCACTTTTCTTTAAATGAGCGGGATTGAAAAATCGCAAGTATATAATTTTCAACAGATCGAAATACGGTTTCAAGTGATTCTTTCATAATCACTTTTATATTTTCATATTCTTTTTGAATTGTATTTACTACTAAATCTACACTTTCTGCACTATTATGTCCGTCTAATATAACGGCGAATTCCCAATCACCATTCGACAAAACTAATGCACCGTCTTCATTCTTTTTTGCTCCGGCACTTATATTCCCGCCGTATTTACCAAGTACGATATCACCATATTGCTTTACTGAAACTTCGTCTAAACACATTTCCCTACTTCCAACCCATGAATATTGTGTATTATTTGTTGTATGCATACTCATTTACCATATACTTTCGTATTCTTTCGCATAGTTTTTTGATTTTCTCTGAGTCACCATATGGTGCCCCAGTCCATTTCGCTACTTCAGTTGGTGACCAAAACTCTTTTGGTGTATTCGGATAACGCGGAATAATGTGCATATGCAAATGTGGCACACCATTACCTGAAACGAAACTGTAAATATGTTCTGCACCTTCGCTTTCTTTAAGTGCTTTACTTACTCTACTAGTTATAAGTCCGAACGCTTTCGCTTCTTCATCTGTTAGTTCAGCGAGACCAGGTACATGTCTTTTTATATCAATCATTACATAACCAAGATATATTTCTTCTTTATCCCAATGGACATGTCCAACGTATATGAGAGAATCTTCATAAATAGCACCACCTGGAACTATAATGTTTCCTTTATGTTTTTCGCAAATAAAGCAGTTTTGTTCTGCTTGATTGTTTATTGGCATATCCATCACCATCCTTTTCATATATAATATCATAAAAAAAGGAAAAATAGGTTTTATATTCCGAAAATTCAATCTCTTAAAGCGATAATTTTCACATTAAAATAATTTACAACTCATTGTTTCTTCAAAAGCGTAATCCCCATTCCAACTGCAATCCCAATCGCTATTCCGATTGCTATATTATCAGTAAATACACCAGGAATTACACCAATTACAACACCTATAGCGACACCAATTGTCATAGCATCATTTCTTTTTTTATTTTCAGACAAAATTGCATCTCCTCCCATCATTTCTCCCTATATAATATCTATTTACATAAACGTGGTAATATCCTAATATATTCGCTATTCCACTTGAATATTTACAAAAATGTACTTTAAATATATTACTTTTCCATTTTCCATACATACTCCTCTTATTATGAAAAAATTTTCGAGTAACCATTAAATATACATAGGCATTTACTATAAGAAAGATTCGTAATTCATTTAAGGAGGAACGATTCAAATGCATCCTCATTGGAATCCAAATTTAAATCAACAATATGTTTACTCACCCCATACCCCAAGGAATACACTGCATTATGATTCGCAATACATGATGCAGCGCATCGCAAGCCTTGAAAGCCAATTAGCTAAATTGATCTCTTTAATCGAAGAAAATAATCATTTAATAAAATCAATGGAACAACAGCAAAACCAAGTTTGTGCACCAGCTGGAGGTTCTGTTATTGTTCGGATGTAATTCGAATTCAAAAAAACACACTTTGTTGTATAAAGTGTGTTTTTTGAATTATTTTCTTTTTGTATGAAACCCTTGCGTAATTCGGTCTAATATAATCGCAATCACGACGATAGCTAGTCCCGCTTCAAATCCCATTCCGATATTTACTTGTGTTACAGAGCGATATACATCAACGCCGAGACCTGGCGCTCCTACAAGTGAAGCTGTTACAACCATCGATAACGAAAGCATAATACTTTGATTCACTCCAGCCATGATCGTTCCGGTTGCGAGTGGTAATTGTACTTTAAATAATTTTTGTGATGTGGTAGAGCCAAACGCATTCGCAGCTTCAATTAAATCTTCTGGAACTTGTCTAATTCCTAAGTCTGTAAATCTGATTGTCGGTGGCATAGCAAAAATAACGGAGGCGATAATGCCTGGTACGACGCCTACCCCAAAAAATGTTATCGCGGGAATGAGATAGACAAATGCTGGCATTGTTTGCATAAAATCTAATGTCGGTTTTAAAAATTTTGAGAAACGTTCATTTTGAGATGCTAAAATGCCAATTGGAATTCCGACAATAATTGAAATAATAACAGATGTAAGTACGAGTGCTAATGTTTGCATCGTTTGTGCCCAGTAGTTAATATTTAAAATAAATAATAATCCAATGAGTGTAAAAATGACTAAAGATAATTTTCTCGTTGTGTACCAAATGAGGAAACATAGGATAATAATCATCAATATGGCTGGTATTATTGTTAAAAAATTAGTGAGTAAATCAACGAATCCGCCGATAATATAGGAGAATCCTCGGAACAGTCCTTCAAAGTGCTCATATAAACTTGCAACAAATGAGTCGACCCATTCCCCTAATGGAATACGCGGTATACTATTCATCGTCTTTCACCTCTTCCTCAATGTTACCTGCAAGAGCTTGAATGACACTTTCACGTTTAATAATTCCTCTTAACCTTTTCTTCTCATCAATTACGGGTAACGGATATTTCATCTCCGCCATTTTTGCATACGTCTCTTCAAGTAAAGTATCTAAATAAACGTGCGGAATATCATTAAGTAATAAATCAGCAATCGGCCACTGTTTTTGTACTGCTTTACTTGCATCATCCGCAGTTAATATACCTAAAAACTCATACTTTTTGTTTACAACATATACGGTAGAAACACCTGCATTCCTCATAATTTGAAGTGCTACACGTGGTCCACGATCAATTAATAAAGTCTCCGGTCGTTTTAATATAGATTCCGCCGTAATTACTTTTCCTAAATTCACGTCCGCCACGAATTTCTCTACAAATTCATTGGCAGGACTCATCATAATTTCTTCCGGCGTTCCAATTTGAACGATTTCTCCATCTTTCATTAATGCAATACGATCACCAATTCGAAGAGCTTCATCTAAATCATGTGTAATAAAAATAATTGTTTTCTCCATTTTGTCTTGTAGCTCTAACAATTCATCTTGCATTTCTTTTCGAATAAGCGGGTCTAATGCACTAAATGACTCGTCCATTAGTAATACATCTGGATTATTCGTTAGTGCCCTTGCGATTCCAACACGCTGCTGCATACCACCACTAAGTTGACTTGGGTAATTATCTTTATGATGATCTAGCCCTACTAACTGTAGCGATTCTAACGCCTTATTTTCTCTTTCCTCTACTGGAACTCCTTGAATTTCTAATCCGTACGCAACGTTTTGTATCACTGTACGGTGCGGAAATAAAGCGAACTTTTGAAACACCATGCTCATCTTCGTTCTTCTTACTCTTCGCAACTCTTCTTTTCCCATCGTTGCGATATCTTCACCATCTATGTATATATGCCCCGCTGTCGGTTTAATTAATTGATTTAGCATTCGAACCAATGTAGATTTCCCACTACCAGATAAACCCATAATAACGAAAATTTCTCCAGTGTATACTTCAAACGTTGCCTTTTTCACACCAACGTTCATTCCTGTCTCCTTTAAAATTTCGGATTTGCTTTTTCCTTCTTTTAATAAGGTAAGCGCTCGTTGCGGATGTTTCCCAAATACTTTTGTTACATTTTCAACACGTACCTTTGTATTATCCATGTCACTACTCCTTTTCTGCCCATCTATTTACATAGTGTTGCGATTTTGCAAAGAAATATTACATAAAAATGACATTCATAAGCTTTCTTTAAAATTCTCGTTTCCGTTCATAATAAGAATGCTTACTTATACATTTATTTAAAAAGGCAAACGTTTCTTAGGAGGGTTTCGATGAAAAAGAAAATATGGCTTATATGCCTTGCATTATTTATTACTATGATTTTCACTTCATGTAATGCAACAAATGCAAATTCGAAAGGGAAAATTAAAATAGGTGTAACAAGTTGGAAAGAAAATATCGCAACCGCAAACATGTGGAAAGTTTTATTAGAAGAAAAAGGCTACAAAGTTGAGCTCATGTATTTAGAAAAAGCTGCGATTTGGACTGGAGTCGCACGTGGTGATGTCGATGCAAATTTAGAAGTATGGCTTCCAGTTACTGATCAACCATTAAATGATCGTTATAAAGATGACATTGTCTTAAAATCAAAATGGTATGAAGGTACTGGACTTGGTTTAGTCGTCCCTTCTTATGTGAAAAACATAAACAGCATCGAAGATTTAAACGCTCATAAAGATGAGCTAGATAATAAAATCGTCGGGATTGAACCTGGCAGTAGCCTTATGAATTTAACGAATAAAGCAATGAAAGAATATGATATAAAACTAAAACTTGTCCAATCTTCAGAAGCTGCGATGATGAGCGAACTAAAGAAGGCATATACGAAAAAGAAACCAATCGCTGTTACGCTTTGGAATCCGCATTGGGGCTTTTCAGAATTTGACTTAAAATATTTAAAAGACCCTAAGAAAGTATATGGTGAAAAAGATGACATTTATTACTCAGTTCGCAAAGGTTTTGAAAAAGATCATCCGGATATTGTGAAATACTTTGATCAATGGAAAATGAATGATGA
The DNA here is from genome assembly GCF_016892495.1 of Bacillus sp. RIT 809. Lineage (NCBI taxonomy): Bacteria > Bacillati > Bacillota > Bacilli > Caryophanales > Bacillaceae > Bacillus > Bacillus sp. RIT 809. The sequence continues at coordinate 31,120 of NZ_JAFEMR010000031.1, forward strand.
ACAGCTTGGTACGTTAATGGTCATGTTAAATAAAACGAAAGATCCAGAAGAAGCTGCTCGAAAATGGATAAAAAAGAATCAATCGTTAGTCGATGAATGGATAAAAGATTAAAAAAGTAGGCTAGAGAATAAAATATAATCTCTAGCCTACTTTATGTTATTTTTTCGTAACAACATCATCTACAATCCCATATTCCTTCGCTTCTTCTGCAGTCATAAAATAATCTCTTTCTGTATCATGAGCTACCTTTTCTACTGGTTGCCCTGTTCGATCAGATATGATTTTGTTAATATCATGTTTTAACTTTAATATTCTTTTTGCTGTAATCTCAATCTCCGTCGCTTGCCCTTTTACACCGCCGAGCGGTTGATGAATCATGATTTCACTGTTAGGGAGCGCAAATCTTTTTCCCTTTGCGCCAGCTAATAGTAAAAGCGCACCAAATGATGCCGCAAAGCCCATACAAAGTGTTTGCACATCTGGTTTAATAAGGTTCATCGTATCTAATATTGCAAATCCCGCTGTCGTTGAACCGCCCGGACTATTGATATAGAGGAATATATCTTTTTCTGCGTCTTCCGCTTCTAAAAATAATAATTGTGCTACTACACTGCTTGCAACTTGATCGTTAATTTCTGAACCAATCATAATAATTCGGTCCTTTAATAATCTTGAATATATATCATAGGAGCGTTCTCCTAATTTCGTTTGTTCTACTACGTAAGGAATTGCATTCATATTAAATCCCTCCATCTATTTTATGCCGCACTAAGCATACAACTGTAAGAAGAAGGTTTTTTCATACTGAAGAATAACACCGGTTGTATTGATGGTAACTTAGTGAAATCTATTGTTGGGAGAAGTTTCGTCAACAATTCAGGTCTTTCTTCACGAATAGAAGTTACAACGATTTCAACATCATCCGTGTACTCCACTATTTCAATCCCTTCTTCACTTACCGTTTTCAGCCTATTTCTACTCCTAAATAACGATGCTTTCACTGCACCTTCTGATACCGAACATACTTTAGCAATATCCGCGATACTATATTGAAAAACATCCTTTAATAATAAAATTACGGATTGTTGCACATTTAACGAAGATAATACTTTCCCTACCATTTCATGCAAATCTGCAATTTTTTCATGTGGTTCTTCAAATGTATTTTGCTGTTCTAACTTTTCTTGAACGGATTTTGATTTCATTTGATCTAACCACTGATTTCGAGCAATTTTATACAGAAGCGTTATACAAATTTTCTTCTCACTATACTTTTGAAGAACTTTGCAAATTGCTTCTTGGGCAAGGTCTTCCCCATCCCATTTATTCTTCGTCAAAAACGTACAGTACCTTTTTACCTCTGCATAATGTTCAATCAATAAATTTATATTTGAATGATTCATATCGATATGATCCTTTAAAACCTGAGTTACTTTTGTGCACAAAATAACCACTCCTTTTCAGCGCTTACTTATTAAACGATTGAACAAATAAAAAAGTTACGGGGCTTATAATAAATTTTATGTTTATGTTCATGAATACGGGTCATAAATATGTTATATAGCATTTTACATGAGGAGGAATCAATTTGCCAAAATTAACAGTTGAAGGTACCGGAACTTTTGATGTTGCGGAAGGAACGAAATTAGTATTAGCACTTGAAGATAACGGTGTACACATTCTTCATCGTTGCGGTGGCAAAGCAAGATGTACAACTTGCCGAGTTGAAGTCATTGCAGGTGATTTTTGTGAGGCTACAAATGATGAAAAACAAGCTATTACGGAAAAAGGAATTGAAGACCACTTACGATTATCGTGCCAAATGCGTGTACATAAAGATATTACTGTTCGCCCTATACTTACAGTTGAAAATTCCGGTTTAGATGCTGGACCACGTCCGGCGGAGTAAAATGATGAATTTAAAACAGCTAGCCGGTGAATATGCTGCTGGCTTTGTAAAAGATGGTATGAAGGTTGGACTTGGTACGGGTTCAACTGTATATTGGACAATACAAAAGTTAGGTCAACATGTAAAAGAAGGGTTATCTATTCAAGCTGTACCGACATCAAAAGAAACTGAAGTATTAGCAAAGCAACTATCTATTCCGTTAATCTCTTTAAATGAAGCCGATATACTCGATCTCACAATCGATGGAGCAGATGAAATCAATAATGATTTACAATTAATAAAAGGTGGCGGTGGTGCATTACTTCGCGAAAAAATTGTTGCCACCTCCTCTAAAGAACTTATTATTATTGCAGATGAATCCAAACTCGTTTCACACTTAGGTGCCTTTCCACTTCCTATTGAAATCATCCCCTTCTCTTGGAAGCAAACTGAAAAGAGAGTTCAATCTTTAGGATGTGAAACACGTTTACGTATGAAAGATGGCGGACCATTTATAACTGATAACGACAATTTAATTATTGATTGTATTTTTCCAAACAAAATACTGAATCCAAATGACACACATACAGAGTTAAAGATGATTACCGGTGTAGTTGAAACAGGATTATTTATCAATATGACGAACAAAGCGATCATCGGAACAAAAAACGGGATAAAAGAATATTAACCATTTTAAAGGCTGACTTTTGCAAGTCAGTTTTTTATTTTTCATAGTATAACATTACAGTATGATATACTATGAAAACACATTCATATCACACTAGAAAGGGCTGAACAATTTGCAATCCAAACTCATAACAGAACTTACTGATTTAGAAACTGCCTTTTACATTCGAAAAGAAGTATTCGTAAAAGAGCAAGGTGTCCCTCTTGAGGATGAATTCGATACATATGACCAAATTGACGAGACATGCAAACATATATTAGTTTATTATAATGAACTTCCTGTAGGAACTGGCCGTATACGATTCATTGACGGAATGGGTAAACTAGAACGAATTTGTATTTTAAAAGACTATCGCAAATACGGATTAGGAAAAGTAATAATCCAGGCACTAGAAGAGATTGCTCGTAACAAAGAAGCAAATAAAGTGAAACTACACGGTCAAACACAAGCTGAAGGATTTTATGAAAAATTAGGCTATCAAACTTCTTCTGATGTATTTATGGAAGATGGAATTGCGCATATTCTTATGACGAAAGTGTTATCATAAGAAAAAGGTGTAATATAAATCTGCATTATTGGTTTATATTACACCTTTTCTGTATCCTATTCTAATTCTTCTATTTCATAAAACTTATCATATTCTTCTCTGTATTGAAGTTTAAATTTTTCTATTAAACTTGCATCTGCTAAAATAATATCAATTACATCTGAATTTATATATAACAAATAAGTATCGTTATAAAAAGAAATATACGCTTGCTGACCACCATTTACGATATACTTGCAATACTTATATACTTCATCTTTATGTACACCTTTAATCGTAGTAAATATTATTGTACTTTTAAGATCATCATCGTCTACTTGCGTTTCTGTCCAATTTTTAATCTTCATGAATCTTCCAATTTTTGTTTTCTCATTTATTCTCTTACTTCTACCATATGTTATATAACCGGAAGTAAATGAAATATCAATTGCATCAGGACTTTTAAAAAGTTCAGTCAAAATCCCTCTTAATTTTCTCAAATTACCCTCAAATAATTCAGTGTCAAATCTAATTCTATTTTTCGCCTCCACTTAGAAAAAGGGTGTGGCTCTCATATCATCAAAATTCACATTTAGTATTTTCATTCTTTCCATATAATCCATTCCTCGCTTCATATAGACACTTTTCACATGTATATTTTTAATACCGACTTGTAAATTTAATAATTTCATCAACAGCTTTTTTATACCCACCTGATTTTCGGAAAGACTCCTTCATATTCAAAGCAGTTTCTTTGAATGAAGAGTTATTTAATAATAGATCTACACTTTCACGTAGTTGATCCTCAGTTAATTCTTTCATATGTAACTTAATTCCTGCCCCAAGATTCTCCACTTGCTTTGCGATTACTGGCTGATCCGCACTTTGCGGAATTACAATTAGTGGCACCCCATTATAAAGTCCTTCATGTGTACTATTCATTCCACCGTGTGTAATAAATAATTTTGTATATGTAAGTACCTCAATTTGTGGAACATAATTTTTCACAATGAAGTTTTTAGGAATCTCACCTAAATCACTTATTTTAGTCTTTTCACCGATAGACATAACAATAGTATAATTGGTATTCTCAAACGCTTTAAAACAAAGTTTATAGAAAGTAATGGACTCGTTAAAAACCGTACCTAGTGAAATATAAATGAGACTTTTCCCTTCGATTGTAGTAAAATCGAAGTTTTCTTTTCTTAATTGTGTAGAAATAGATGGTCCTACAAATTTATATGATTCATCAAAAGTTTCTCCAAAAGGTTGGAACTCCCTCGTTGTATAAACAATTGTAAGTGGTGCAGGATTACAGAAAACTTCATAAGGTGATTTAATTTCAACACCATATTTTTCTTTAATTCCTATTGTTAAGTTTTGATAATCATTTTTAATTTTTTCAATAGATTCATCTCGGATATTTTTTGAAAGATGTTCTAACATTATTGTGAATGATTTTTCATCCTGCGCAAAAGATGTACATGAATTAATTGCTGGCAGCTTAAGAATTTGAGCAATTAGATGTCCACAGCCAAACATAGAATCGTGAATGATGTAATCAAAATGTTCTCCTTCAATTTGTTCAAGAACACTCGGTATAATAACATCTGCTGTATGTAAAAGACCATTTATTCTTTCTGGTAAATAATTTCGACCACCGGAAAGAAAAGCTTTTATAAACTTTTGGTCGTCAATTGTTCGTACAGTAGCCCCTGTTTTTTCAATACGCTCTCTGAAAGCTTCTATTGAAAAATAAACTACCTCTTCACCGCGGGAAATTAGTTCTTCTACAACTTGTACTGTTGGATTTATATGTCCTTCTGATCCAGCGTTAATGAATAAAACACGTGCCAATGTAAACACTCCTTAGGTTAAATGATTTCTATGTTGTCATTAGGAGTACAGACACTTTCCGTACTCCTATCTTTTATTCTCCTTCTAAATGGACCTAGCAAGCCTAAAACCAAGATCATCTATATGAAATGTAGGATGGCTACGGCGGCGACAAGTAGCACCGCACCCTCTCGCTCCTTCAGCCCAGCTACCACCCCGGAAAATTCGGTACGATCCATACACCTTTTCATCATACAAATCGTAACACCATTCCCAAACGTTCCCTAACATATCATATAATCCCCATGCATTCGGTTCTTTTCCCCCGACCTCATGAATATGTCCATCTGAATTTTCATTATACCAAGCAATCTCTTTAAGCTCTCCATATATGTATCCAGTAGTTCCTGCCTTACACGCATATTGCCACTCTGCTTCAGAAGGTAATCGGTAGCCATTGGAACCTAAATTACAACTAACAATTTGACCGCTATCACTAATAGAATAATACTCTTTTAATCCCGCTTTTTTTGAAAGTAAATTACAAAACACAATCGCATCATTCCATGAGATACTTACAACTGGTCTATTATTATATTTGAATATATTTGGTGTATTATTCGTAATAGCATCATATAATTCCATCGTTACAGCATATTTTGCAAGAAGAAATGGTTTAACTTGAACTTTCCATTCTTTTTTTATTCGATCATCTCTTAATACTACCTCTCCTGTTGGAACTTTTACCATATAAGAATCAGTCGAGCGAATGATTTCATTCAATATTATCCCTCCAATTCAAAATGGAACATAATTTAATTCTTTTAATGCACCAATTTATACTTACCGTACTTCCTTTAAGAATCGTTGAACCTCACTTGGTGTTTTTAAAATAATAACTCTTTTATCCTTATTTAATTGATCGAGTCTTTTTACAATTGCAGGTCTTTTCGTCTTAGGATATTCCCATATCCATTTGAAAAATTGCAAGTCAAACCTTTCTTCACATCCAGCACCCATATCCGGTCTTGTTTTATTCCGATATTGCACAATTCTTTTAAAAGCACGATAAACACATATTGTTCTATGAATATCAAGAAAGATAATTGTATCCGCTGCGTTAATTCTTATGTCCATTGTCCCGCCATAATTCCCATCAATAATCCACTTTTCTTCTTTAATTAAGTCATTTTGAACTGTTCTTTGTTCCTCCCTTGGAACACCTACCCAATTCGGTTTCCAAAATAATGCATCAAGATGATACACCTGTATTTTTAGTTTATTTCCTAACTGCTTTGCTAATGTAGATTTTCCTGAACCACCAGAACCAATCAATATTATTTTTTTCATATTAGTATGACTCTTTCTATAGATTCTTCAATAGCTTCTTTATTAGCAAAAATCCATAAAAACATCTCTTCATTTAACTTTAGTAAATCTTTTAACTGAACAAAATAAGTAATAAAAATAATTTGTATAGAAAGCATAACATACCATATAGACTGTATTTCCTCTCTTGTTAAAGGATTTTGCTTATTATATCCTTCAAAGATCTTTCCAACTATACGTAGCCATTTCCCTCTTAATATTTCATCAATATATAACTCACTCAAAATGCTCGTACAACAATAGCATAAATCGAATACCCTTACATTACTTTCTAAAAGTTCAAAATCTATAAACCCTTGAAATTCATTCCCTTTAAAGATTACATTCGATAAGTGCATATCGCGATGAATAATTTGTTTTGGTAATGAGTGAACCGTTTCCTTGAAAGCTGTATGTATTTGACCCATTTTTTGAATTACATTCCGATGAACATGCTCATTCTTTTCTAAAATTGGTAAAACCCATCTGTATACTACTTTATACAAATCTCTTTTTATTAACCCGCTTGTACTGTTCACTGAATCTAGTGCTTGATGTAGATTCGCTATTTCATCTCCAATAGTGCTCCCTAGCTTTATCAGCTTTTCTGTATCTTTTATTTCTAGCACACTTCCAGTAACATATTCGTACAAACAATAATACTTCTCTTTATAAAATACGTACCTTTCATCATTTCTCGTTTTTACTAATTTTTGTACTTTAATAACTTTCTCATCAAACTGTTCTAATACATTTAATTCATTTAGAAGCTGCTTCATCGATCCCTTTCCCTTTAAAATATACACTTTATTATTACAATGAATTTTCGTTACGTTTGGTTGAATTTCAGTAGCTGCAACATCTTTATATTGAAACCAAAACTTTGCAATTTCTAATATATCCTCCATATACAAATACCCCTTTTAAAATTCACTTATTTCTTCCGTAGCATAAACTCACCAAGCATTCCTACTCCCACACCAATTGTGTAAGCCACTAAATCACTCCATAAAAATCCGTACCCTAATACGAGTCCACCTAAAGTCGTTGCGCGAATGCTATCTATCCAAGTCTCATGGTACAATTGGCTAATTTCAATCCCGTAGCAAAATATCAAACTAATAAAAGCTAATTTCCTCGTTTCTATTTTAGGAAACAAAAATCCAAATCCAGTGAAAATCATTAATGCCCATAATGCATCACCTAAGTAGTCATTTAATAGATCTGGCAATACAAAAGCAAACTTTCTGGAACTAAGACCTAAAATAACAACAACTATAGTAAACAGTGCATATAGTAATCTGTTTCGTTTCGTATTCATTTCAAAATCTCCTAATATATAATCTAAAACTGCAAATAGCTAGTAAAATATAATCATTTTACTAGCTATTTATGGTCGACTTCACTTTGTATTTAATCCAATAACTCTTGCTGCTTTTTCTTTGAAAATGATTGTAGTACTAAATCATACGACCAATCAATCATTTTATTAATTTGTTCTTGTTCTACACCCTTATGTATATAAACTGTATTCCAATGTTTTTTATTCATATGATATCCAGGAATAATTGTTTCCGGATAATCTTCTCTTATTCGCAAGGCAAGTTCTGGATCACATTTTAATGTAATCGCAGCTTTTTCACCTTCTTCATGATTCACTATCGCAAATATTTTATTATTGATCCTCATACATGTTGCACTCCAGCCATCTGGAGAATCTGCTGTCGCTTTTCTTTTCGATAAACAATATGCTCTTGTTGCATTCATTCTAATTGGCACCTATTATTCTTTCACTATTTGATTACGATGCATCACAATTTGCTTCGTCGCTTGAAACTGCTGTTCACCATAAAACTTTATTAGTTTCTCTCCGCAAAATAGACTAACAATATCAATATGAGATATCTCTTTCAGTAACATTGTTAGCATCTTCTCACCAATACCTTTATTTCTTACACTTTCATGTACGACAACATCTTCAATATACGCCCGAAAAACACCGTCAGTAACAACTCTAGCAAATCCAATTAATTCGTTTTCTTCCCATACTCCAATTGCTATACTATTCTTTAACATTTTTTCAATATCAATTACTTTTCTTTCTGGCCACCAGCCAACAGAATCGTAAAGTTTCTTTATTTTTTCTACACAGATTGGTTGTTCATGTTGTAATTTATACGTGTACATTTTTTTCTCCCATCAACTAGTATACATAATATTATTATAATCTCTTTTCTAAAAAGTGTTGACTATGCCCTTTAGGATGATTTTCAACAACACCATATTCTCGGTATCCGTGCTTTTTATAAAATTCTGGTGCTTGGAAACTAAATGAATCTAGTAAAATGAGTCTACATCCTTTTTCCTTCGCAATTTCTTCTATTGTATGTAACAATTGACTACCATAACCATCATGGCGAACTGATTCATCAACCCATAAAAAATCGATGTGTAGATGATAAAAATACATCATTCCTGTTACCCCACCAAAGATTTTACCTTCCTCATCTTTCACTACGAAACTTACTTGTTCCATTGGCTGTTTTACTTCATCTGACAGCGCAGACATGTTATATTGAATTAATTTATTTTTAATGTATTCTCCTTCAGTGCGTGTACCGTTCTCTATACGTTTCATATATTTCATCCTTTCAATTCTTATAATATTTACATATTTTTATTGCATCATTTCAATAGACTAATCAATACAAATCTACCATATGTAACAAAACATGAAAAACCAATTAATCCCGGCATTGATACATGCCCTGTTCTTGCATAACTTATGACGATAAAACTAGCAATTAATGGAATAGGTTTATATCTGTGACATAAGGGCATATGCTTATTTTTATTTTTAAGGGCTTTTTCCTTATACTTGTGTATTAACTAATTCATAAGTTGTAGAGTGTAAGTTGGTAAATGATAAGGATGGTGTGAAAATGAGTAAATTTAATAAGAAATTTCATATTCCATGCGAATGTTTCGGTCCCCCTATACCTCCACCTCAAATTGGGCCTACTGGGCCTACTGGACCAACCGGACCAACCGGAGCAACTGGTTCAACTGGAGCAACTGGTTCAACTGGAGCAGGAGCTACTGGGCCAACGGGGCCAACCGGACCACCAGGAGGACCGTCAGGACCGACTGGGGCAACTGGACCGACTGGACCAACCGGAGCTACTGGGGCAACTGGAGCTACTGGAGCTACTGGAGCAGCTCAGATGGTAATTTATTTAGCTACTGATCAGCCAATTGCTAATAATCAATTTTTTGGTTTAGGTACTGCACAAGCAGGTTTCGTAAGAAATAATGTGGTTATACCACAAACAGCAACAATTACTGGTATAGTTTTTAGTATTCGAGATGAGAATTTAGTTGCAGGAGCTACTGTATCTGCTGAAATTGTTGTAAGTGATACATGCGCTACAACATCAATAAATACAGGTATTATAGCAACTGTAGTGGGTACGGGTTCTCCTACTAATTGTTGTGCAGTTGGTACTGGTAGTTTTCTGGTTGAGCAATGCGATTTATTATCAGTAAGGGTTACAATAACAGGAAGTGGAGCATTAATGCGTGGTGCTGCTGCCACTATTCTATTTGCTAACTAACCATATTTTTTATCTACCTTTATCTCCTGTATAAATAGGCGATTTAGTTCCAGGTTGGAATCAAGTTAGGGATGTTGAAGAAGTAGGTGTTCCAAACGTTCATAGTGGTCGTATTTCAGCTTACTGGTGGACCTTGTACTTCATGTGCACAGAATTTCTAATGTATTGATATACTTGAAGCTTTTCGTTTTGCTGGTAGGTCCCATAACTATTAAAGAGAGCCTTCTGGCTCTCTTTTCATATTAGGAATCACCATACACTCCCATATGCTGAGCGCATTCCTTTATAGTCCCGATACATATGAGCGATTCACTTTTGTAAACGGTATACTCCTTTAGGTGCACTATTCCCCTCCCTGCTATTAAAATAACGTTTTTATTCAATTATCGGTTACAACGTTTGTTTGACTTGTCATCTTATATTCTTTATATAAGCACTTCAAAGCTTCTAGAATTGTTTCATCAACCTCTTTATTATCAAATCGATTAGGTAAATTTCTTCCCCCAATTACATAAAGGAACGGAAATTCATGAAACATCCCTATTATACCAATATTTATTGTAGCGGTGGATAAACCACCTGTCACATGCGCTAAATGATAATACGGTATCCCTTCATAATTACCTTGTTGCCTTACCATTCCACTAATAATGGGTTCCCATAATTCTGGTTCTGCTTTATACCCTTGAAAAATATGTACTAAAAGTGAAAGAACTTGATTTAACTCTCCGACATTTTGCTCATCTCTAGGGTTTTCCTGTATATGAATCTTTGAAAAGTACGTTAAAACATTTTCTCTGACAGTTTCCCATCCTCCGCAGTGCATTACAACCGAGTGAGCAATATAACTGTCGTGGCAAGCTATCATTACTTCAACCGCTTTACTAAGTGTTAATGTAGTTCTTCCTTGTAAATGAGGATATAACTGCACACTATCCTCATTTGGATTAAACTTAATGTGATGAAGTGTATCATTCCAATTAATTTGTTTGTCCTTTACCATCCTCGCTACTGCAAATCCAATTGCCACTTTTGCTGCTGATGCTAATGGAATATAAAGATTATTATTATAGGAGGCAACTATATTTTCATATTTTGTAGAGTAAACAGATACTCCAACTTGACCAGATTGTATTTCTTTTATTTTTCGTATGACAGTTTCCATATTCATCCCTCTTTTTATATTGTTTTATCACCTCCTGAAAATTCGATATAAAATGTCAAAACCCTCCTTTGTTAAATTATATTGGTGAATACAAAAAAGATAGCATGAGATTTCTTCATACTATCTTTTGAAATATACACAATTTCTTTTTAAAATTATTTTTACAGTAATAGATACAGCTATTCTTCAGTAGGATTTTTAGGACCATTAAGCTCCAATTGATAAAAAGCTAAATCTAGCCATCGATTGAACTTATAACCGGCTTTTTTTATTGTCCCTGTATGAACAAATCCATAGTTTTGATGCAGGGCAATACTTTTCTCATTTTCTGCGTCAATTCCAGCAATTAAGGTCATATATTCTCTTTCTTTCGCAATAGCTATTAGTTCTTTCATTAAAGACTTCCCAATTCCATTTTTTCTATATTCCTTATCAACGTATATGGAGTGTTCAATTGAATATTTATAGGCAGGCCACGCTCTAAATGGACCAAATGTTGCAAATCCAACCACTTTTTCATCTTGTTCACAAACTAATATCGGATAACCTTCATCAATCTTTTGTTCATACCAACTTTGTCTATCTTCAAGTGTTACGGATTTATAAGCATATACAGCAGTAGAATTTAGAATGGCATCATTATAAATATCTAAAATATACGTTAAATCTTTTTTAGTTGCTTCTCTAATCATTTTCCCCTTCCTTTCAAAGTGATTTTCCTCTTTAACTTTCTATCAAGAGATCTTTCAATTGAAATTTTGAGTTTATTTATCTGAACGAACTCTAGCTTTTCGAAAACCATCAATTATATTTAGTACCGCAGATAAAATAACGAAAAATAAACTTCCACCAATTAGCCACGATTTAAATTCAGTAGAGGATATGGTAAATATATTCGCCACATACGTAACGAAATCTTCGTTTAACAAATTCGGGTTTATGACTATTACAATGAACGCTATCGTTGCAGCTAACTGTAGGATTGCATTCCAAGTTGCCATTTTGTTCGTCCATTGACCTTGTATAAATTTATATAGTGACATCGCTATTTCTAAAACGATCATAATAACAACGATTGGCCAGTACTGAAGTAAAACATCTTGATTGAAAGTTGGCGCGACAAAATTCAGTCCATTTTCAGTACCTTCATATACGCCTACAAGATGATTGGCATAAAAATAAAGCGTTGCCCATACTGCCGTCCACATCAGCCCTCCAAAAACTTCAAACTTTGAAATCGCCTTTTTCTTCGGGATATACGAGATGCTTTTCAAATCATCTGGTGTCCATTTTTTAAAACTTGTTGTTAATGGGTGCGCATCTTTTTCCTTATCCGTTCTTTCTAAAATAGCAAAAACAATTGTTACCCAGAAAAATACTTGGAGACCTACTTCCAATGTCCTTCCAATGCCTTCACCTATCATTTTTAAAATTACATTTAATACCGCCTGATCACCACTATAGCCAATAAAATTTTCTGCAACCATTGAAATAAGCGCAATAACAACCGCAATCGGTATAATCATTTTTAATAAAGTCATATATACATCAAAATAACGTGGTCCAATTAAATGCATCGGTCTATCCAAGTACCCATTAGCCAATGAGACTGGACTCCCTAATTTTTCAAGAACACTTTTTTCATCGTCTTCATTATAATCATCAGGTAACATATCCTCGATTGTTGACCGTAGTTCAAGTATAATATCTTCACGATTTTTTTCAGGTAATCTCTTCGCAACTTCCTCGACGTAGATATCAATCAAACTCATTCTTGTCCTCCTCCTTTAATAAGTTATAAAGTTCTTTCGAATCCTTTATCCATTCCTTTTTCAACTGCAAAAATATATCTAATCCATATTCACTTAAAACATAATACTTACGAGGTCTACTCTCAGTTTTATCCCAACTACTCGTCACTAGCTCCTGCTTTTCTAATCGGCGAAGTAGTGGATATAAAGTACTTTGATCTATCATGATTCCTGATTGCTCCAATAATTGGACAAGCGAATATCCATACTGCGGCGTTCTTAGTTGACTTAAAACCGCTAATGTCAATGTCCCTCTCCTTAGCTCAGTAATTAATGAATTTAATAAAGTATCCATTCATCCACCTCATTTCCATTACTATATGTCATACAGTATGTGTTTTATACTATGTATCGTACAGTATTAGTGTGACAAAAACAATGATTTTTCAAAAAAATATACAATAAAAAGCACAAACGATATGATTTGTGCTTTTCTAGCTAACTTAAATGCCTATATAACACGCTTAACTTTGTACCTCTGGTAATATAAACTCTCCTTTTTCTTTTGGAAATGGGACAACATCTACAATTGCATCTACGTTGATTACTCCGTATACATGCGGATATTTTTGACCGTTAGAAGCAAGTTCATATTTTATTTCTGCTTTTAACAGGGATGGATCAATTGTAAGTAATAAAACATCTTCTTCATGACTAAAATGTTTTTGAGCAACTTTTAAAGCTTGGTTTAATAATGAACAATGAATAAACCCCTCTTTTATAAGTGATTCTTCATTAATTTCTCCCGTTGTTTTCGCGATTTCCCAATTTCTTTTTGATATTATTTTTGTAATCATAGCTATTCCCCCTTTTTAATATATGTAATGATATAATAATACTAAAATTTCCAACACATGATTAATAGATTGGAGACTTATAATGGATAAAAAATTAGAAGAGATAATTGTAAACTCCTTTTTTACTAAGCGACTTCAAAATAGGATCATGTTTGAACTTTCTTCAACTAAGAAACGTAAAGATGCCATAGGTCGCCTTTGCCATAATTACAGAACTACGCTACGTGAAGAATATATGATTGAAATCCCTAAACCTAATTCGTGTCCAATTGATATAGGTCGTCTGTTAAAAAAACATGGGGCCGATGATTCTTGCTACGCCATATCATGGGACACTAAAATCGATGGGAAAATACTCCCTTTGCTGGACGCATTAGAGGCTGCTGTTGGAATGGGAATGCCTTCTATTCTATACTCAATTACAAATCAAGTTGCGTATTTTGAAGCAGAACAAGAAACACTTCCATCACCAAGATTTATACTTAAACGCACATATTAAATCATATAACTCCAGTGAATTTTTTCTATATGCTTACGTTATTCAATTAAAATAGCATTTTATCGGGATGGAGATACATAACTAATGAGTAAAAATCACACTGCACTACAAGCCATTATTATACATATGAATACAAATGAGAACTGGCATGATTTTATTTCTTACTGTCAGCAGCTCGAAGTAGGACTACGAAAATTAGCTTTTAAGCATTTAGATATATTTATTACAAATGCAAAGAAATGGGAATCCAAAGATCAACAAGAGTTTGCTATTACGCTTTTTACTATTTTAGATACATCCAACGAGAAAAATGAAGTATTAACTTTCCCGTTAAATTGTTTTCTAATAGACATTCTATATCAATGGTTAGAAAAGGATCCATCTGATTCAAGACCTTTTAGATGGATGGGACTTTATATGGGTTCCGGAAATACTGATGAGGATTTGGAACAACTTCTCCAAAAAGCCATTGAATTAGGTGGCGATACCGAACAAGAGGCAATGATACATCTTGTTTCTTACTATATAAATAGCTTAGAGTTTTGTACGCATGAATTTCCATCAGGTTATTGCGGAGATTTAAACGAATGTAAAGAAAAACTTCCCTATATGATTCAATTAATTGAGAGAATTCAGGATGAGAACATAAAAGAACAAATATTGTGGCAAATACAAGAGCAACTAGACTTAATTCTAGATTGGTTAAAGAATGCACAAAATCCGGTAGATGCTGTTCGTCTATGGGAAAAAGAGCAAATTAAAGAATTTGAGAATATGATATTTTATCATTTAAACAACAGCTCAGGGTGTTAATTTACATACCTTTCAAGTATAAAAAAGAGGATTTTCATGAACTGCTAGAAAATCCTCTTTTTTATTTATTTTAATCCCTTAATTAAAGGCGATGCTTCCCCACTATAGAAAATCCATAAATCATGAAGTGATCTCGTACATCCGACATACAATAATTTCGCATCATGTTTTGTATTTTTGTAATGTTCTTCATCAACGTCGATTAGAAGTACAGCATCAAATTCTAACCCTTTCGCCAAGTATACTGGTACTACCGAAATACCACCTTCATACTTACTTTGATCTGCTTCAATGAAGTTAACAGTCAATCCAGCATTTGTTAACTTCTCATATATATCACGGCACTCATCATCTGTTCTTCCTATTACCGCAATTGTTTTCACATCTTCATTTTGTAGATGTTGTAATGTCTTCACAATTTCAATAAATTGGTCCTCTACCCGAATTATTTTCACGTCTTCACCGCTACGGAAAACTGGTGTAGCAAGCCCTACTGGAATCTCTGCATTTTTTATTATTTCATTAGCAAATTCAATAATTTCTTTTGTAGAGCGATAACTTCTCGTCAATTCATAATAGCCTGTTTCTTGGAATACTTCCTTAAAAGCATTCCAGTCTTCAATTCCTTGATAATCATAAATCGCTTGAGATAAATCACCTAATATAGTGAAAGAATTACCTAGTGTAATTTCTTTTAATACATAAACTTGGAAGGGTGAAAAATCCTGGGCTTCATCAATAACGACGTGATGGAACTTCTGTCCGATTTCAATGCCTGTTATGCGATGATGTATGTAAATTAAAGCTGGTAAGTCTTCCACATATACTTCTTTTTTACGACAACTCTTTTCTGTTTCTTGAACAAGCTCTTCAGGTAATACTTCGAGTATTTCTTTACTTTTCAACATTGAACTATACAGTGAAAGTGGGCTCATTTTCGGCCAAAAATTCATATATGTGCTCAATCTCTTTGTTGCTTCTTTTTTTAGTAACTTTTTCTCGTTTGTTTCTCCAAACTTTTTCAGTTCAATTTCAATCCAGCGCTTCATTCTGCCGACTAAACGTTCTCGTCTTTTCTTTAATGGATAGTGTTTATATTCTACCTGCATCCATTTTTTAACGTCTTCCACTGGAATAACTGCTTTATCCCATGCCTCAAAATCTTTTGTCGGTACTAATTCTTTTTCAAATTGAATCATTCTTTCTTCAATAAACGACTTGAATTCCAGCGTGCCTTTTAATTTACCGAGCATAACTTTTTTTTCATCGCGATTAATTGAAAAAGCTTCTTTCATTTTTTCTTCTGTCTGCTTCAGTTTCACCGAACCATCTAACGTACGTAATGCCCAATCTGGAAACGTTGTTTGACTAATATTTCCTACCCCTAACTCAGGAAGTACACTCGAAATATAATCTAAAAACAAACTGTTTGGAGCGAATACGATCATTCTCTCCGCTTCAAGTTGTTCACGATATTCATAAATTAAAAAAGCAAGGCGATGTAAAGCGATTGTTGTTTTTCCGCTCCCTGCAACCCCTTGAATTAATAATGGTAAGTTTCTTTCCGCACGAATAATATCATTTTGCTCCGATTGTATAGTCGAAACGATATCTTTCAATTTATTATCTTT
The DNA here is from genome assembly GCF_016892495.1 of Bacillus sp. RIT 809. Lineage (NCBI taxonomy): Bacteria > Bacillati > Bacillota > Bacilli > Caryophanales > Bacillaceae > Bacillus > Bacillus sp. RIT 809. The sequence goes on from NZ_JAFEMR010000031.1 coordinate 47,757, forward strand.
ATTCTCACCTAATCGATATAGAAGAAAATCATCAGCATGCGAGACATCTTCATTTCCTTTTACATATGTATCAACAACACGTTCTAGTTCTCTTTTTCGAATGGAAATGTTTCGCTTTAAATAAACATCGCCTTCTACTAATCCGTCTGGTGAATGATAAAATGCTAATTCATCACCACCGGTAAATGAATAAAACATACTCGCGACAGGTGCTCGCCAATCAATTACAATTGGTTTCATCGTATCTTTATCTGAAACACCTACTTTACCGATGTAAATCGGCATTACGTCTGCCTTGCCATCCTCCTGAAAATCTAATCTTCCAAAGTACGGCTCATGTACACCAATACGTAAGCTTTGTCTATTAGACTCCCTCATACTTTCAAGAATTTGCTCTTTAAAATCTTCTCCATAATAAACTGGAATTTTTTCAAGCTGTTCTAATTGATCATCCATCGTACTTAAAGTATCTTTCATTTTTTGTAACTCTGCGTCAAAAATGTTGTTCATTTGATGATTCCCTCCTGTCCGTTCCAATTTTTTTAGTCAAGACATAATTGTATTAAAAATCCATCCATAAAGTCAATAGTTAGATTGAGAATTTTCCGAAATAAAGAAAATACAAAAAACATGCCTCTTTATCTAAGATTTTGAAGTATCCTTAAAACAAATTTTTTCTCTATATTTATTTATGAGAATTACATTCATTTTTTATTTTGGGGACCAATCAATTTTTCACTTACATGCAGGAATTACATACTTACCAAATAAGTCTAAAGATGAAAGTACTTTATGATGTTCTAATCCACCAAAATTCATTACTGCCATAAAATTCGTAACACCTATTTCACTGTAAGACTGAATTTGTTGAATAACTTCATCAGGACTTCCTATTATTGGATTGAATTTATGTTTAAGGTCTTCATATGAAATATTAGTCCCACGTGGAGTATTCATAAATAGTTGATAAGGGCCTTTTGCATCTGATTCAGCATCTGCAGATGTTTCACCAACATGAACATGAAATGCAATAGGGATTTCCAATTCTTCTGGATTACCGTATCCTGACTTTAGATACGTATTCTTGTAAGTATCAATCAGCTTTGCTAATTCATCTCGTGATTTACTAAACCCAAGCCCCATGAAATTGTTTCCCATACTAGCAACATGATTAACACCTTTTTCACTAGAGGTTGCAATCCAATGAGGCGGAAACGGAGCTTGTGTTGGCTGAACATTAAGCCTAAGGTCTTTGTATTGAAAAAAGTTCCCTTGATGAGAAAAAATCTTGCCTGACCATGCCTTACGTAGCACTTCTAGAGACTCGTTAAAACGCTCAGTTTTTTCCTCCAATGAAATATTATAACCATCAAATTCCTTCTGTGCATATCCACTACCTAACCCAAAATCTAATCTTCCGTTTGATAAAAGATCAACCATCGCATAATCTTCAGCAACTCGTATAGGGTTGTGTAATGGAAGTACTGAAACACCCACACCAAGACGAATTCTATTCGTCCTTTGAGATACCGCAGCGAGCAGAACTGCTGGAGAGGGATTAACACCAAAATCTGAGAAATGATGTTCTGCAAACCATACCCCATCAAAATTCATTTCTTCAGCCCGAACGGCTTGCTCCAATACCTCATTATAGAATTGTTTAGGAGTTCGGGATAATTGATTGGGGTAATTATCAAATATTGTCAATGTACTGAATTTCATTTAATATCGCTCCTGATAATTTCATTTAGTTTCTTCCCTTCATAGATTGCTTACAAACAATCTAGATGGCACTGTATGTAAAAATAATCATTCTAGTTATCCGAATCATTCCACTGACGACTTATTTCTAGCCCATAATCCATATCGTAAACTTCTTTTATAGCTTTAACTTTTTCAAGACTTGTATCGCTAAATACGGGTTTATTTTCAAAAGAATGTAGAACGATTCTTTCAAGAAGAACGCCTAGCGAAATATCATGATATTCTGCCATTGCTTTCAAAACTTTTACCATTCTTTTTTCCATCCTAATACCAGTTTGCACACGTTCAACTTTAATTTTTGTATTTTTTTCATTTATTTGTTCATTATTTTGTTTCATAACTTCACATCCTTAATGTAAAAAACGATATTTTATTACCACGATAACAATGTATCATTATAACATTGATGTATATTTTGTCAATTGTGTCATTTTATTATTGGTTAAACATAATAGATTC
>NZ_JAFEMR010000032.1:0-48335 GCF_016892495.1 Bacillus sp. RIT 809
GTTTGCGACTTCCTTATGTTAACATCTTCATTTTTCGATGTCAACTAAGTTTTTTAATTTCTTTTTTGTCGTTTTCTGCGTTTCCGCATCAGCGACGGTTATTAATATATCATGTAGAAAAATGAAATGCAATAGTTTTTCTAATAAAATTTTCAACTTAGTAAAAAAGCATAAAAACAGCACCTTTCTTCTATATAAATATAGTTTTTTAATCTGGCATCCATTCAACGAGCAATAATCTCACTTTCTTTTTAATAGAAGGTTTCTCTCCCCTCAAATAAAGAAATAAAAAAAGCTTTGGAGAAATCTCCAAAGCTTAGTCTTGTTTATGGCGCATAGCTGGGAATAATAGTACGTCACGAATAGATGGTGCGTTTGTTAATAACATAACAAGACGATCAATACCGATTCCTAATCCGCCCGTAGGAGGCATACCATACTCAAGAGCTTCGATATAGTCATCATCCATCATATGAGCTTCATCATTACCTTGCTCACGCTCTTTTAATTGAGCTTCAAAACGTTCCTTTTGATCGATTGGATCATTTAACTCAGTGAATGCATTCGCATGTTCACGAGCAACAATGAATAATTCGAAACGATCTGTGAATCGTGGATCTTCATCATTCTTTTTCGCAAGTGGTGAAATCTCTACCGGATGACCGTAAATAAATGTCGGTTGAATTAATTTATCTTCTACTTTTTGTTCGAAGAATTCATTAATAATATGACCAACTTCCATTGTATCCTTAATTTCTACATTATGTTCTTTTGCAAGTTCACGCGCTTCTTCTACACTCATTGGATTCCAGAAATCCGCTCCAGAGTGTTGCTTAATTGCATCTACCATATGAAGACGTGTCCATTCTGGTTCTAAATTAATTTCATAATCACCATATTGGATTGTTGTTGTACCCAATACTTTTTTCGCGATATGAGCAACCATATTTTCTGTTAGTTTCATAATATCATTATAATCAGCGTACGCTTCATATAATTCAATCATCGTAAACTCAGGGTTATGACGAGTTGATACACCCTCATTACGGAATACACGGCCGATTTCATAAACTTTTTCTAATCCGCCCACAATAAGACGTTTTAAATGAAGTTCAATTGCGATACGCATATACAATTCCATATCTAACGCATTATGGTGCGTAGTGAAAGGACGAGCAGATGCTCCACCTGCAATCGCGTGCATCATAGGCGTTTCTACTTCAAGATAACCGTTGTCATCTAAATATCTTCTCATTTCACGAATGATTTTACTACGGGTAACGAACGTTTCACGACTTTCCATACTTGTAATTAAGTCTAAGTAACGTTGACGGTAGCGTTGTTCAACATCTTTTAATCCATGATATTTATCCGGTAATGGACGAAGAGATTTCGTTAAAAGTGTAAATCCTGTTGCTTTTACTGAAAGTTCTCCAACGTTTGTTTTGAACACTTTACCTTCAATACCTACTAAGTCACCTAAATCTGCTGTCGTAAATAACTCGTACTCTTCATCTCCAACAGTATCTTTACGAACATAAATTTGAACTTGCCCCTGCAAATCTTGAATGTGCGCAAATCCCGCTTTTCCTTTACCGCGTTTTGTCATAATACGACCAGCGATAGAAACAGTGATTTCTTTCTCTTCTAATTCTTCTTTAGAGAATTCTCCATATAGACTTACTAAGTCCGTTGTTGAATTTGTGCGTTCAAATCGTTTACCGAACGGATCGATTCCTTGCTCACGTAAATTATGTAGCTTTTCACGACGAACAAGCAATTGGTCGTTTAATTCTTCGTGGTTCATGTTATCCATGATATTGATATCACTCCAGCTCTATTAAATTTTACAATATATACAGTATAGCATTTTCTACTCAACTAGAAAAACTGCCAGCAACCAACTGGCAGTTCTTCTTTCTTTCACGTAATTATAGGAAGTGTATAGAAGAATGTCAATCTCCTATGTCCCCTTATTAACCAACATAAATTGTTTGTTGTTTCGCTTCTACTTCTTCTACAAATGCACCTAATAAATTCGCAAGGTCCTCACGTGTGTTACAAATATTGATACCATTGCGCACACTCGCATTACCACGAACACCTTTTAAATACCAAGCTGCATGCTTTCTCATCTCTCTTACAGCGACATTTTCGTTCTTTAAATCGATAAGACGATCTAGATGCAACATACATACATCAATTTTCTCACGCACTGTTGGTTCCGGCATTAATTCACCTGTCTCTAAATACTTTACCGTACGATAAATCATCCACGGGTCTCCAAGAGCAGCGCGACCAATCATAACTCCATCTACACCAACTTCATCAAGCATACGCTTTGCATCTTGCGGTGTTTCCACATCACCATTTCCGATAACCGGGATATTCACAGATTGCTTTACTTGTTTAATAATATCCCAATCCGCTTTCCCTTCATACATTTGCACTCGTGTACGTCCATGAACTGCTACAGCTTGCCCACCGGCACGCTCAACAGCTCTAGCGTTTTCAACTGCAAAAATATGATCTTCATCCCAACCAATACGCATTTTAACTGTAACTGGTTTTTCAACTGCATCTACAACTGCCGCTACCATCTCATATATTTTATTTGGGTCTAAAAGCCACTTTGCTCCCGCATCACACTTAGTGATTTTCGGTACTGGGCAACCCATATTAATATCAATAATATCTGCTGTCGTATATTTATCTACGTATTTCGCAGCATCTACAAGAGTTTCTTTCTCTCCACCAAAAATTTGTAAACTTAATGGCTTTTCTCTCTCATCGATATATAACATATCTAATGTTCTTTTGTTATTAAGTAATATTGCCTTATCACTTACCATTTCAGCACAAACTAAACCTGCACCAAATTCTTTTACTGTCAAACGGAATGCAGAGTTACACACTCCCGCCATCGGTGCTAGTACAACTGGATTTTTCATCTCAATATTTGCAATCTTTAACACCCGACTTACTCCTTCCTTTACGGTCACTTTGGCATCAATTCGTCTATTGAAACGTTTAATGTTTTAGCGACTTCTACTACAAAATCTTGGGAAGGTGATCTATTGCCCCTCTCAACTTCACCTAAAACCGATACAGATACCCCTAATTCTTTCGCAAAACCTTCTTGCGTATAGCCTTTTAGCTTTCGAAAAGCACGAATGCGTCTTCCCCATTTTTCTGCTTCCATACCGTTACTCCCTCTCGCCTTTTCATTTCTTCTACTTGTGAACGTGAAATGTTTTGTTTTATATCTTGATTAATCTCTAACAACGGAACGATAACAAAAGCTCTTTCGAACATCCGCGGATGCGGAACAATAAGATTCTCTGCTTCAATATTTTCTTGATTATATAGTAAAATGTCAAGGTCGATGGTCCTCGGGCCCCATCTAATTTCCCTTTTTCTTCCTAGGTCATTCTCTACCTTTTGCGTTACTTTCAATAATTCTTGCGGTGATAAATTGGTAGAAATTTTTATAACTAAATTTAAAAAGCAATTTTGGTCAGTATAGCCAACCGGATCAGTTTCATATACAGACGAAACATCATCGACTTGGATATGCTGGTTTTTATTTAAAAACTGAATTGCTTCAGTTAAATAAATATAACGCTCCCCAATATTCGAACCTAATGCAATGTACGCTATATTATTCATGGACGTTCTCTCGTAATTTCTACCGCTACAGCACGATAATGCCCCGGTATCGGCGGATCTGGTTTAATTACCTTAATTGTACATTGTGAAATACCCTCATATTGTTTCAATATATCTGTAGCGATATTTTCAGCGATACTTTCTACAAGCTTATACGTTCTATCTTCAACAACTTTTCTACATAGTTCGAAAAGCTCCCCGTAATTGACAGAATGCTCTAAGTCGTCACTTTCTCCTGCACGTTTTAAATCCAACTCCACCGTTAAATCGACTTTAAATCTCTGACCCAATTTATTTTCTTCCGGGAATACACCATGATAACCGTAAAACTCCATATCATGGATATAAATTTTATCCAATTACTTTGCCCCCTTACCAATCATTGCATCCATCATCTTAGCCATACGCGCCATTTCTTTCACATCATGAACACGGATAAACTCACAGCCCTTTTCAATACCAAGACAAACGGTAGCGCCCGTTCCTTCAAGACGTTCCTCCACTGGTAAATCTAATACATGGCCAATAAAGGACTTTCTTGAAGTACCTAATAGTACTGGGTAACCCAGTACATTTAACTGCTCCAAATTACGCATCGCTTCTAAATTTTGCTCAGGTGTTTTCGCAAAGCCAATACCTGGGTCTAAAATAATATTCTCATCTCGCACGCCCGCATCTTTAGCAATTTTAATACTCTCATACAAATCAGCAATCATATCAGCCATTAAGTTGCGGTAGTTCATATTATCTCGGTTATGCATTAAGATAATAGGCACATCATAATAAGCTGCAACTTCAGCAATCTTCGGTTCCGCCTTCGCTCCCCAAATATCATTAATAATATGAGCACCAGCTTCAATCGCTTGTTTCGCAACTTCAGCTTTATACGTATCAATAGAAATAGGTAGCTTTGCTTCTTTTGACACTGCCTGAATCATTGGAACAACTCGCTTTATTTCTTCTTCTACTGAAATTTTAGCGAAACCTGGCCGAGTAGATTCGCCGCCAATATCAATAATATGAGCACCTTCATTTTTCATTTCTTTCGCATGTCGCACTGCAGCATCTACTTCGTTGTAACTCCCACCATCAGAAAATGAATCTGGCGTTACATTTAAAATCCCCATAATTAATGTCTTTTCATTTAAGTTCAATGTATATTCGCCGCAGCGCAAATCATAATCCCACTTCAAACTACACATCTCCTCTTCGCAATTCATTTCTGCTCCACAATTTCTCTCTCTGCACTCCATAAAGATCCATAAGTCTTTTTGTAACCACTCCCACTTTACCCGGGAAATCTTTCTCCTCTATACGATAAAGGGGGACAATCTCTTGAATAGAGTTCGTTACGAACACTTCATCCGCTGAAAGCAATTCATCTTTTGTAAAGAAACCTTCCTTTACTTCTATATCTAGCTCTTCAGCAGCCTTTATAATAAACGCACGAGTGATTCCGTTTAAAATCCCTGTTTCTAATGAAGGAGTATATAAAATATCCCCTTTAACAAAAAAGAGATTCGAAACAATACCCTCTGCAACATAACCTGTTTCGGTAAGAAAAATACCTTCCTTATTCACAACATTTCCAATTTCGCGTTTCCCTAAAATATTATTTAAATAATGATGGGACTTCAAGCGAAATGCACCCTCTGGTGTATTTCTCACTTGCTTTAACATAACTCCTTCTTTTTCCACTACATTCCCTGGAGCTGCTAAAGGTTTTATAAAAACAATAACAGACGGTTCTTCATATACTTCCGTTTGTAATCCTATTTCATCTATACCCGCCGATACATTTAAGCGCACATATGCATGCTTTAACCTATTCTTAACGAGTAGATTCTTTAAAATAAGCATCACTTCATCTTTTGTCATTGTCCATTTGATTTGCAATATATCGAGCGCACCCATTAAGCGTTCATAATGATCATCCAATAAAAAGGGATGACCATTATAAATACGAAACGTCTCAAAAACCCCAAGCCCATATAGGTAACCGTGGTCATACGGAGAAATTTTCGCTTCACTCGCTTCTACATACGTACCATTTACGTAAATTAACACGATGTCACACTTGGGCTATATTTGCGAATGAAATTCTGTAGCAACTCTTTCCCGTGAGAAGTCATAATAGATTCCGGATGGAATTGTACCCCTTCAATCGGCAACGTTTTATGACGAAGCGCCATAATTTCACCTTCTTCAGTCCAAGATGTTATCTCTAAACAATTCGGTAACGTCTCTTTTTTTACGATAAGAGAGTGATAACGTGTCGCGGTAAATGGATTTGGAATATCAGAAAAAATCGTCTGCCCATCATGATACATTAAAGATGTTTTTCCATGCATCAAACGCTCTGCCCTGACAACATCCCCTCCAAATACTTGTGCAATGGATTGATGTCCAAGACAGACCCCAAAAATCGGAAGCTTACCTGCAAAATATTTAATAACATCCATACTGATTCCCGCCTCATTAGGACTACATGGACCTGGCGAAATCATTAAAAAATCCGGTTTCATATTCTCAATATCCGAAATAGTCACTTCATCATTACGCTTAACAACAAGCTCTTGTCCAAGTTCTCCAAGAAACTGCACTAAATTAAATGTAAAAGAATCATAATTATCAATCATTAATATCATTTCTCTCACCTAACCGTTTCTTCGCTACTTTCTTTTGCACGCCATAAAGCGATTGCTTTTTTTAACGACTCTTTATATTCATTTTTTGGATTTGAATCAATCACAATACCCGCTCCAGCTTGCACATGCGCTTGTCCATCTTTAGCAAGTAGTGTTCGGATTACAATATTCAATTCCGTATCTCCAGAATAACCAATCCAACCAATTGAACCCGTATAAATCCCTCGGCGAACAGGTTCTAATTCTTCAATAATTTCCATCGTACGTATTTTCGGGGCACCGGTAATTGTCCCACCAGGAAATACAGCCTTCACCAAATCGAAAGCATCTTTATCTGCTTCCACCTCACCACGCACATTAGAAACAATATGCATAACGTGTGAGTATTTTTCAATTACCATAAATTCATCTACTTCAACAGTGCCATATTTACAAACACGGCCCAAGTCATTTCGTTCTAAATCCACAAGCATTACATGCTCTGCTCTTTCCTTTTCGTTTTCAATTAATTCTTTCGCTAATTCCTCATCCTCTTGCTCACTTGCTCCTCGAGAGCGCGTACCGGCAATTGGTCTTGTACTCACTTCTTTTCCTTGCTTTTTAATTAGTAATTCAGGCGAAGCACTAACAATTTGAAAATCTCCAAACTCCAAGTAACCCATATATGGAGATGGATTAATTTCACGAAGACTTGTATATATTTCTAGTGGATGTGTTTGTAATGTTCTTTCTTGTCTTGTCGACAAGTTTACTTGAAACACATCACCCGCTCCAATATATTCTTGAATACGTTCAACGGCCTTCATAAAGCCCTCTTCCGTAAAAGCGACTGCTTCATTTTTCTTTTCAGGACATTCAAACGGCATAGTCACTTTGGGTGCTTCTTTCATCCAAAGACCCTTCCATTCATTTAATCGCTCTTCTGCCTCTTCACACTCATCTACATAATGAGTAATAATCCATAATACTCTCTCCTGTTGATCATACACAAACACGTCATCAAATAACAAAAAGAATATGTCAGGTATATTAATATCATCCTTCGCAAGAGAAGAAAGTTTTTCAATATAACGGATACAATCATAACTAAAGTATCCAATTGCCCCACCTTGAAAAGGTGGGTACTCCGGATTATAATCCGTTTTCCATTTCTCCATATACGCTTGCATTAAATCTAGTGGATTCCCTCGCTTTATTGTTTCCTTACCACTTTCACTTATATGTAACGTCTCATTCTTACCCTGAATTACCGCTACTGGATCCAGCCCAACAATGTTATAACGACCACCACGTCCACTTTCTAACAAAATATGTTGCGGCTTATCCTGAGAAAGAAATTTATATTGCTTAAAGAAATCTAACTGATATGGAATAGAAAGCGCTAAAGATTTTCTTCGTTGCATATCAACACCCCGTCTTCTGTTATCCCACCCTCTTAAGCCAATCAACTCAAACTACATAAAATTATTTATATAGAGAATGATTATACTTGAGGGCTAGTGAAAATAAATTAATTATACTACTTCTTATTTTACATGAAGTTTTCTAGTCATTCACTCTTTTCCTTTTTCCAATCAAAAAAGAAAAAGCATCCTTTTTTAAGGATGCTTTTCAAATCACATTCAATTATGACTCAAATTGATAAAGTGGTGTACTTAAATAACGTTCACCGTTACTTGGGATAATAACAAGTACCTTTTTCCCTTTACCTAATTTCTTCGCAACTTCTGTCGCCGCATAAACGACTGCTCCCGAAGAGATACCAACTAAAATACCTTCTTCTCTAGCCACTCTTCTCGCATATTCGAACGCTTGCTCCGTTTTCACTTGAATAATTTCATCATATACCTCTACATCCAATGTCTCCGGAACAAACCCCGCTCCAATTCCTTGGATCTTATGTGGTCCTGGCTTTCCACCAGATAATACTGGTGAATCCGCAGGTTCTACCGCGTAAATTTTGATATCTTTATAAGCTTCTTTCAGCACTTCACCGGCACCTGTAATCGTTCCACCTGTACCAATACCTGCGATAAACGCATCTAATTGATCCCCCATCTGTTCAACAATTTCTGGACCTGTTGTTATACGATGGATTTCTGGATTCGCTTGGTTTTGGAACTGTTGTGGTATAAAGTACCCATGTTCTTCTGCTAATTCAGTTGCCTTTCGAATTGCTCCGCCCATTCCTTCAGGTCCTGGAGTCAATACTAATTCAGCACCGTAAGCGCGTAATAAATTACGACGCTCAATACTCATTGTTTCTGGCATTACTAAAATTGCCTTATATCCTTTAGCAGCTGCTACCATCGCTAAGCCAATACCTGTGTTACCACTTGTCGGCTCAATGATTGTATCGCCCTCTTTTAATAATCCTTTATTTTCAGCATCTTCAATCATAGCTAACGCGATACGATCTTTAACACTGCTCCCCGGATTCATAAATTCTAATTTTAAGTATACATCTGCGCTGTCTGATTCTACGATGCGGTTCAACTTAACGATCGGCGTTTTCCCGATTAATTCTGAAACTGATTGTGCCACTCGCATTCCTGTCACTCCTAACACCGAGTATTTTTATTGGTTTTATCTATATTTAGATTTTGTCAGAAAATTCCCTTTTTGTCAATCTATTTGGGCGGCTGATTCTCCACCTAAACTTCTTTATTACAGGTTCTCAATTAGACTTGTAATATCTTCTTTAGCGAATTTATGTCGTTCATTACAGAAGTGACAGTGAACTTCCGTCTCTTCTTCTTCTGCACGAATTTGTTCTAACTCCGCTTTACCTAAACTAATTAGCACACTTTCAATACGCTCACGTGAACATGTACAATTAAATTGAACATCCATTGTTTCTAGCACTTTCACTTTATCTTCTCCAAGCACTTCATACAGTAATTCTTCTGGAGAAAGACCTTGTTCGATTAATTGTGATACCGGCGGGATTTGTTGCAGACGCTCTTCAATAAATGAAATTGTTTCTTCCTGCGCACCTGGCATAATTTGAAGAATAAATCCACCCGCGGCTAATACGCTATCATCTCCATTTACAAGAACACCAACACCTACAGAAGAAGGTGTCTGCTCAGAAACCGCGAAATAATATGTGAAATCTTCCCCTAGTTCTCCTGAAACAATTGGAGATTGACCGATAAATGGTTCACGCATACCGATATCTTTAATTACCGTTACAAATCCTTCTGTACCTACCGCTTGATATACACGTAATTTCCCTTGTTCCGTTCCTTCAAAATCAACATGCGGATTCGTTACATAACCACGTACATCCCCATTTGCATGAGCATCGACTAAGATAGGACCAATCGGGCCGTTACCCTCTACTTTAATCGTTAACTTCTGCTCGCCTTTTAACATAGCACCCATCATTGTACCCGCAGTTAAAGAACGACCAAGTGCCGCTGAAGCTGTTCTCCATGTATCATGACGTTTTTGCGCCTCACTTACTGTATTTGTTGTACGTACACTATAAGCACGAACCTCTCCATTAAACGCTAACGCTTTTACTAAATAATCTTTCATACTTATTTATTCACCCTTCTCATGTTGTAAATTTGCATTACGTTCATATAACATATACAAACCTTTTAACGTTAAAAACGGATCTACAATATCAATTACATTTGATTCTTCTGAAATTAATTTTGCTAATCCACCTGTTGCAATAACTTTCGGTTCTTGCTTAGCTTCTTCCTTCATACGCTTAACAATACCTTCCACTTGTCCAACGTATCCATAAAGAATACCTGATTGCATTGCACTTACTGTATTCTTCCCGATAACACTACCTGGTTTTGTAATTTCAATACGAGGAAGCTTTGCTGCCCTGCTATATAAAGCCTCTGCCGAAATCATAATTCCTGGCGTAATGACGCCACCCATATAATGCTTCTCTTCGTTAATATAACAATATGTAGTAGCCGTACCAAAATCAACAATAATAAGCGGACTTCCATACAAATGGATTCCTGCTACTGCATTTACAATTCGGTCCGCGCCTACTTCACGTGGATTTTCATATTTAATATTCAAGCCAGTTTTTATCCCAGGCCCCACTACAAGCGGTTTAATTTTAAAATACTTTTCACACATACGCTCTAAAGCGAACATAATTGGCGGTACGACTGAAGACACAATAATACCTTTCACATCTTCAAAAGAAAGACCTTCATGCTCAAGTAACTGCTTTACAAGCATCCCATACTCATCTTCTGTTTTATGACGATCTGTTTCCATGCGCCAATGCTGACGAAGTTTCCCCTCTTCAAACACACCTAGTACCGCATTTGTGTTCCCTACATCCAATACAAAAATCATATTCTCACCACTTATCTTATTTAATCTACATTTGCGCAGTATGTATAAAACTTATAAAAACATCATATCACACATACTTATATAATCAGTTTTTCTATACTCATCATTGTACAAAAAGATTACTCTCTATTTCAATTTTTAATAATAGTTTCATTTAATTTTTTTGCCACTTACATTCATTCCACAAAAAAAAGGAGTGACTATTGTCACTCCTTCGTTTCTTACTTATCTTCTGTATCTTCATCGTCTTTCTTCATATTGATGTTTACTTTCACATCATCTGAAGATGTTGGACGCTCAGGTAATCTGCCATAATCATATAAATGATTAATTTGCTCTGCATCTAATGTTTCTACTTCAAGTAACGTTTTCGCGATAATATCAAGCTTATCTCGTTTTTCAGTAAGAATTTGTTTCGCACGAGCATAACAGTCTTTAATAATTATTTGCATTTCCACATCAATTTCATGCGCGATTGCATCACTGTAGTTTTGTTCTGAATGGAAGTCTCTTCCTAAGAATACCTGACCACCTTGTGAGCTACCAAATTGCATCGGTCCAAGCTTATCACTCATCCCGAATTCTGTAACCATACGTCTTGCAATACCAGTCGCACGTTGGAAGTCGTTGTGAGCACCTGTACTTGCTTCACCAAATACAATCTCCTCAGCTACTCGACCACCAAGTAAACCAGTGATTTTATCAAGTAACTCTGGTTTTGTCATGAAGTAACGATCTTCCTTCGGAAGCATTACCGCATATCCACCAGCTTGACCACGAGGGACAATTGTTACTTTATGAACGATATCTGCTTCATCAAGGACAACACCAATTACAGTATGACCAGCCTCATGGAATGCAACAATATTACGTTCTTTTTCAGAGATAACACGACTTTTCTTAGCTGGACCTGCAATAACACGATCCGTCGCTTCATCGATGTCACTCATATCAATTTTCTTCTTATCTTGACGCGCAGCTACTAAAGCAGCTTCGTTTAATAAGTTTTCAAGATCGGCACCAGAGAATCCTGGTGTACGAGTTGCAATTGCTCTTAAGTTGACATTCTCATCAAGCGGTTTATTACGAGCGTGTACTTTAAGTACAGCTTCACGACCATTTACATCTGGACGATCTACTGTAATTTGACGGTCAAAACGACCTGGACGTAATAACGCTGGATCAAGAATATCAGGACGGTTTGTCGCAGCGATGATAATAATACCTTCGTTTGCACCGAATCCATCCATTTCAACAAGCAATTGGTTCAACGTTTGTTCACGCTCATCATGACCACCGCCAAGACCCGCGCCACGTTGACGTCCTACTGCATCAATTTCATCAATGAAAATGATACAAGGAGCATTTTTCTTTGCATTTTCAAATAAATCACGTACACGGGATGCACCGACACCGACGAACATCTCTACGAAGTCAGAACCACTAATAGAGAAGAACGGAACGCCTGCTTCACCTGCAACAGCACGTGCTAGTAAAGTTTTACCTGTACCTGGAGGTCCTACTAATAGAACACCCTTCGGAATACGGGCACCAACTTCAGCGAACTTACGAGGGTCTTTCAAGAATTCAACTACCTCAACAAGTTCTTGTTTCTCTTCATCCGCTCCAGCAACATCTCTGAAACGAATTTTTTTCTTTTCATCATTGTATAGCTTCGCCTTACTTTTCCCGAAGTTCATAACACGGCTACCGCCGCCCTGAGCTTGATTTAATAAGAAGAAGAATAAAATGAAGATAATGACAAACGGAATGATGGAAGTGAAGAACGTTACCCAAGCACTTGTTTCTTCTGCTGGTTGATACTTAACTTCAGCCCCTTGCGCTTTATCATTAATTTTCTTTTGTAATTCCTCAGTATTTGGTGCATAAGTAACAAATTGTTCTCCTTGGCTAGAAGTCTTGAATTGTCCCTTTACCTCAAACACACCATTTTTCGGTTGAAGCTGCACATTACGCACTTCACCTTTTTCAAGTTGAGTAATGAATTTATCGTAGCTAACTGATGTCGTTTTTTGCGTCGAACCATTAAAATAGCTTACGATCCCAATTACTACTAAGAATATCAGTAAATAAAAGATGGTATTACGGAAGATACGATTCATTCCTAACCTCCTCTCACGGCATAAACACTATAGTAAATCGTAACACAGAAAAAATTTCCTATACAATTGTAACGCCTATATTTAATTAATTTGAGTAAACACTTGGTTTTAATACTCCTACATAAGGAAGATTACGGTACTGCTCTTTATAATCTAATCCATATCCTACAACAAATTCATGAGGAACAGTAAATCCAACATAATCTGCTTTCAGATCAACCTTACGGCCTGTTGGCTTATCTAATAACGTAACAATTTTTACAGATTTCGCTTTACGATATTTAAACAGGTCCACTAAATAGCTTAGTGTAAGACCGCTATCAATAATATCTTCAACGATTAAAATATCGCGACCTTCTACCGAAGTATCAAGATCTTTTAAGATTTTTACTTCGCCTGTCGAAACTGTAGAGTGACCGTAGCTAGATACAGCCATAAAATCCATTTCAAGATATGTATCTGTTCTCTTTAATAAATCTGCCATAAATGGCATTGCGCCCTTTAGTACACCAATCGCAAGAGGTATTGTATTTTTGTAATCCTCTGCAATAACTGCACCTAGTTCGTGCACCTTTTCTTGTATTTGTTCTTCAGAAATTAATACTTTTTCGATATCTTGATTCATCATTTCATTATCCTCCCGGAAGACTCCTTGCTTTTGTAGTGAATAATCATGTATTTACCCTTCTTTGCTAGCTCTTTCGAAGTAGCAAATGCAGATCGTTTCAACAAGGGTACCCAAATAATATTTCCACTTGCGTCACAAACGATCGGCCATTCTTCTCTTTTTTCTTTTGGTACTTTCGCTTCGATAAAAACAGCTTTTATCTTTTTTGTACCATCCATACCTTGCATTGACATGCGATCTCCATTTTCCCTAGACCGAATACGAAGTGGATACGATATATCATTATACTTAGCAACAAATACTGTTTCATTCATGTTACTCGGTATATCTTCGCTCACCTCTGTTACAAGTTTATCCCCATTCGGCAATATAATTGTCCCAGGTACTGATAAATCTTGCGAAAAAGGAGAAACAATTTCTTGTTTAAATCCAAAACCACATTCTTCGTATGTGCGAACAATTTTCAAACCACCTGGAAAATCTAGTGAACCTGAAGGTTGTGCCCGCTTAAAAAATTCAATCACCTTGTCAATATGTATAGAAGAAAGCGAAGATGGAATCTTATGTTCATAAAGATAGTTTAATATTAGTTGAATCCCTCTTCTTTGTAAAGGCATAGACATGGATTCAAAGGCAGGAATTGATAAGCTAATTTGTTTATCGCTTTTTTTTGTAATTACTTTATTCATTTTCTCAAAAGCTAATTCCTGCAAATAAGCCTCATCCTCTTGCATCTGCACGCTAAATTTTTGAAATTTCTCATGCATTTGTGGATTTTCTTCTTTCAAATAAGGAAGGACATATTTACGTAATCGATTCCTTGTATATACTTCTTTTTTATTACTCGGATCTATACGCGGAATAACTTTTAATTTATTACAGTAATCAACAATTTCTTCCTTAGTTACCCCAAGTAACGGCCTAATTAAATATCCATTATGAAAAGATCGCTTCACTGCAATTCCTGCGTATCCTTTCGGAGTACTCCCTCGTACAAGGCGCATTAAAATCGTCTCTACTTGATCATCTCCATGGTGACCAAGAGCTACATATCTCGCATCATATTTCTTCATTATTCTTTCCAAAAATGCATATCTGCATTCTCTAGCTGCAACTTGTGCATTCATTCCATATTGCTGTTGATATTGCGACACATTAATCCTTAGCGTTTCACAAATAACTCCTAGCTCTTTGCAAAGACCCTGTACAAACTGTAAATCCTCATAAGATTCATTACCTCTAAACATATGGTCCACATGTGCTACTACAATTTCGAGCTGTTTTTCTGCCCTTTTTTCTAACAAATAATATAAAAGAGCCAAAGAGTCAGGACCACCAGAAACCCCTACAACAATTGTTGAATGTTTCTTTAATACATCATGCTGCTTTACAAAGTCATCTACTTTTTCAACAAATGCATCTTTCAACTTCGCAATCACCTTTCATTAAACAAGAACAACAACATTAGTTACCTTGTATATAATGGTACAACTTTTACAAACATTGTGCAAAAAAAAGATGTAAAAAATCCACATTTTTATCTTACATCCCTCCTGCATATTTAACAAAGTAATCACATTACCTTTTTAATCAAAAAAACCTAGGCATCTACCTAGGTTTTTTTGATTATTTTATTGCGCCTGCATTCCTACTATCGGAATCGTAGCCCACTTCGGCATATTTTTCTTTACTTTCGCTACCACAATAGTCATATCATCATTTATATAACCATCACCCGAGCGAATTACTTCTTCCATAATAATATCAGCAATTTCCTGTGGATCCTCTGTTTGTAGTTCTTTAATTTTACGTTTTATCCATAATTCGTGATTCTCCACATGTTGCGCTCCCTCAAAAATGCCGTCACTCATCATGATAAGAAGATCACCCGTTTTTAATTGCTCACCAACCACATCAACTTCAACATCTTCAATGATTCCCATCGGCAAATTACTTGCCTCAATTTTCAAAATATTATTTCCGCGTTTAACAAAACTCGGCGTCGATCCAATCTTTAAAAACTTCGCACTCGCATCCCGTAAATCTACCATAGCCAAGTCAAGCGTTGTATACATCTCCTCTGTCGTCCTTAAAGAAAGAATCGAATTGATGGACTTAATCGCTATTTCTTCATCAATACCTGATTGAAGTATCTTTTGTAATAATTTTACCGTTTCCCTACTCTCCATATGAGCCCTTTGTCCATTTCCCATACCATCACTAATCGCAAGTGCATATTTACCAACGCTCAGATCCATCATCGCGTAGGAATCACCTGAAACAAACCCACCACCTTTTGCAGCTGTGGCCAATCCTGTATCAAGAGAATACGTCTTCGCTGAACCAAATGATATTAAACTGTGCCCATTTGGATATGAGGATTTCTCTTCATGCTTAACGACGATATTCTCTTTTAAAATATCTGAAAGCATTGGAGCAACCAACTTCTCACATTCCCCATGTTCATTAGATGCAGCCGGAATCAACATTTCAATATCAATACTTCCTCTATCTAAACAATAAATATCAACATGCTCCACTTCGACACCAAAATCACGAAACGCTTGTAAAATTTGCTCCTCCTGCGCTTGATGGTTCTCTCTTTCTCGTTGTATCTCCTTAGCGAAATCCTCCATCACTTTTGATACACCTAGTAATTGCTCCGCTACAATTCTACGATTTTCCTTCATTTGTTTTCTTAATTTCTGCCCCTCATAGAAGTGATCTAATTCACCCGCTACTAAATCCGTTACTTTCTTCCCTCTCACACAATGCTTGTCCCATTCACGAACTAACTTCCGATTATGCTGCAGCGTTCCTTCTTCTGTTTCACTCATTATTTGTTTCATATAATCGTATGTTTTATCAAAATTAACTACCCAACATTGATCCTTCTTAAAGCATGTTTGACATGTTTTTGCAGTAATTGTACTTAAAAATAAATCAGCTTCTGTTTCTTTATCTTCCTCCTCCACATACCCATATACAGAAAAGCTATTGGACAAAGCAGCAAATACATTAGCAAATTGATTGATTTTGTTCGCTGTAACATCGCGCACTCTTCTTAAATATTGTTGTTGATCTTGTGAATGCTCCTGTGTACCTGGCATAAATTTAGCAATACGATCCATAACAAGCTTCGGTGTTAATAAGAAGAAAACAATTGCTACACCAGATTCAATTAAAGTTGTTACGATACTTGTTTGCTTGTCTACATATAATGTAATTAAGCTTGTACCAATTAATAAACCTAAACTAACTCCTATACGCTTCCCTTCTTTTAACAATCCCCCGAGCAATCCTGAAAAGGCAAGGAGACTAAGTTGAGACAAGCTAGCCACATTCGCTAAACTTAATATTAACCCGGTGACAACTCCTACTGTGGACCCTGTAGCTGCCCCTGCAATAAAGGCAAATACTAATACTAAATATCTAGTAAAAATATGTTGAATAGAAGCATCATAAACAAACCAATCCGTTGTGCCCGTTAAAACAGATGCTAGTAATATAATTAAACAAACAATTTCTTCTGTTTCTAACGCTTGTTGCTTCCCTTTCCTTTCCACTAAAAGCGGAACACTTTGTAAAAATATCATCGTTAATACGAAGCTAAGCCCCGCTTCGATCGTACTGACGAGCAGATCATACATGGTGACGGTTTGCTGTGCAAAATATACAACAACTAAATGTGCGGTTAATGCGGAGATAAATACTTGGAATGGTACAAGTCCAACAGTTTTACGTGTAAACCGACTAAAGAAGATATTATAAATAAAGAAGGTAAAGATAGATGCAAAAGTAAAAAATAAATTGTCTATTGAAACTGAAAGTGCCCCCCCCATTAGGGCTAAAAACGCGAGCGGCATTTTATCTCGCTTCATAACATAAACAGCAGCAAAAAACGGCAATGCAAACGGTAAAATGTTTGTTAATATATATGCTCGTCCCAAAAGAAAACCAATAACAGCAATAATGAATCCCCATCTAAAGAAAACTTGTTCAAACTTCATTCGCAACTTACTCGTCCACTTTATTGTTCCAAGCTGACTTTCATTCATCGCCAATGCACTTGTGTTCATAGTATTCCTTCCTGCTTTAGGCATATTTTTAACACCACCTGCATAGTTTAATTACTGTTATTATAAAAGATGATTATTGGGATTTTTGTCAAAACAACAGTTTTGACTTTTATAATCGTTCGACTTTTTATTCGAAATAAATCTACATATATACATAGTATTTAATTTATTTAAAGAAAGTTGAAAGAATGTTCAGAAAATATAGGGTGATTTTGTAGAAGTATTGTACGTCTTAATTTATATTTAACAAAAAAAGATCATGCAAATTTGCATGATCTTTTTAGATGACCCGTACGGGATTCGAACCCGTGTTACCGCCGTGAAAGGGCGGTGTCTTAACCACTTGACCAACGGGCCGTTAAATTAAATATAGCGGCGGAGGGGATCGAACCCCCGACCTCACGGGTATGAACCGTACGCTCTAGCCAGCTGAGCTACACCGCCATGTCGTCGTATTTAACGGACAATTAGTATCTTACATCAGATACGTTTTAAAGTCAACACATCTCAAAAACTTTTTTTAAAATATATTCTCTCACATAAAAAAGTACCCGAGTAATCACTCTGGGTACCTCTCTATATGTTAAGAATTAAACGGACTTATTATCCGCGACGTGCGCCACGGCCACCACGTTTAGATTCTGTGTTACGCTTTAAAGAAGTTAAACGATCTTCACTATCTTTTAAAAAGCGTGCCATCTTTTGCTCAAATGTTTCTTTTGGAGCTCGTTCGTTACCGCCACCGCGGTTATCTCTGTTGGAAGAACGATTATTATTACGTTGTGGACGTCCAGAACGTTGTTGATCACCACCACGTTGGTATTCACCACGTGGACGATCTCCTTCTGTTTTTTCGCGTTCTTTCGCTTTCTTAATAGATAGGCCAATTTTGCCATCTTTTTCAACATTGATAACTTTTACTTCTACTTGGTCGCCTACTTTTAAGTGATCGTTAATATCTTTCACATAATTATCAGCAACTTCACTAATATGAACAAGACCTGTTAAGCCTTCTGGCAGCTCCACAAAAGCCCCAAAATTTGTAATACCTGTTACTTTACCCTGTAACTTGCTGCCTACCTCGATTGACATAAAAAAAATGCTCCTCCTTAGTGGTTAAAAAGTCAAATTTTACTTTATTATATATAATCCTAAAATACAGTGTCAATAAGACATACTCTACTTAGAAACAGGAAAAATTATCTCCCCTTTTCCGGAGAAGAAATAATCCCTTCTAGCAATCTTTAAAACGTACTCTTCATCATTCAACTTTTGAACTTCATCTTTTAGATTCTTTTCTTTTTTCGTTAATGAATCCAGTTCTTTTTTCATGTCCTTAACTTTCGCTTCTTTTGCTTTAATGGAACTGTTTTGTTGATAAAACGTCACACTAATACTAGCAATAATTGTAAAAGCAAAGACAAGAAAAACCGCTAAACGGCGATAAAGTCGCTTCCTGTTCTCATCCGTTTGTATTATATGTTCTTTAACAGGATTTGGACTCTGTTTTTCGATTGTTCTTTGTCTCAGTTCCCTCATTTCCGAGGTCCCCCTAACTTCTTTTTTATACGCACCCATAATTGGAAGATATGTCCCTTCAATTTTGCTACATATTGCAGGAACCCTACATGCTTCATTATAAAAAGTTTAACACGATTAGGGAGAAGTTTCCATATGAGCGAAGCAATAAACCGAACAGGCGAGAAAAAAACTTTCCATATGAAAAGTAATATCCAAATCACCATTTTCCATAACACATGTCCAATTGAAAGCAGTATACGAAATAAGAATAATATAAATGCAATAAATAGCTGTGCTATAATAATAACAGGTTTTATCATGAGTAGCTGTATAATTCGAACAAAAAATTGTGTTGTTTGTACAAAAATATAGATGAGAAAATTTAACATCTTCATGTATAGTGCTTTCAATAAGCTTTGATATGCTGCAAAACCACATAGTAACGCCAAAAATACATATATACGTAGTTCGGCTTCATTTACACGCAGTAATACATAAAAAACGAATAATGCTTGGACAATCCAAAATAGTATATCATGTATAAATACAAGCCAACGTTTACGCTCTTGGCGTTTTAAAAACCGTTGGTATGTATCTAAAGAAGCACCAATCCAAGCACCCATTCCAATCATTGAAAGCATTGTATACAACTGAATTGTTAGGCTCATTTAAACAACTTACTAAAGAAGCCTTTAGTTTTCTCCCCTTGGTTCTCATCAATATACAGCATTTCATGAACTTTCCCTTTAATTGATACAACACCCTTTTCTACATCTAAATTCTTCATTTGCAAATTTTGACCACGAATTGTTAAAAAACCCATTACAGTCTCAAGTAAAAACTCTTCGCTATCAAAACTCTCTACTTGCTTTACACCAGTAATATCGATTACACGCCTGCCACGCATGATAATATCATGCTCTACAGAAACATTTTGTTGATTAGAAGACATAGGTGAGTAACCATTATTCACGAAAATCCCCCCATAGCTTTATACTAGCTAATAGTAATGTATGAGGGGCTAACCTATTTTAGAACAAGCCTTCTTCCGCTTTCACTTTTTCCTCACGAACGAGACTATACATGTTTGCTGCATCTTCTTTTTTAGTTGTTTCTTTCAATTCATTTACTTTCACAGTTACTATTTTTTGCCCGAAACGAATTGTTAATTCATCCTCTACCTTCACATCTGAACTCGCTTTTGCCACTTGGCCATTAATCGAAATTCTTCCTTGGTCAGACACTTCTTTTGCTAATGTTCTTCTTTTAATTAAACGTGATACTTTCAAAAATTTATCTAGACGCATATCAAATCCCCCTATTAACGCTCTGTTTGTTTTGCCTCTTCCCATAAAATATCTAACTGTTCTAATGATAAATCTTGCATTTCCTTATTCATTTCAGCTACTTTTGCTTCCATGTATAAAAAGCGAGCCATAAATTTCTCATTAGTTGAACGTAACGCTTCTTCTGGATCTAATTTATAATGACGGGCTATATTAACAAATGCAAATAGTAAATCACCAAATTCACCTAGCATCTTTTTCTCATCCATGTTTACAACTTCTTGTTGGAATTCTTGCCATTCTTCTAAGGCCTTCTCTATCATCGGCTGCACATCAACCCAATCAAATCCAACCTTTCCAGCTTTCTTCTGAATTTCATAAGCACGCATTAGCTGTGGCAAGCTTTTTGGAATACCCTCTAAAACAGATTCTTTCACGAATCCCTTTTCTTGTTTTTTAATTTCTTCCCAATTTGCAATCACTTCATCAGCATTATTTACATCCGTATTCCCAAACACATGCGGATGACGACGGACCATTTTCTCAGCTAAAGTCCGAATAATATCATCTATAGAGAACCAACCTTCATCCTCTCCAATTTGAGCATGAAGCATAACTTGTAATAATATATCACCCAGTTCTTCTACTAAATGATCATCATCCTCTTCATCAATTGCTTCTAGCACTTCATATGCTTCTTCAATTAAGTACTTCTTTAAAGATTGATGAGTTTGTTTTTTATCCCACGGGCAACCATTCGGTCCACGCAGTTCCGCAATAATTGCTCTAAGCACATCAAACTGCTGATACAAAGACGCACGTTCCTTAACCGGGGGTACATATACACTCGTTAAATTATTTAACTCCGTTTCATGATCTAACATGTATAACGGTACCTTTTTTACTTGCTCAAATGAAGTTCCTGCAGCTGTTACGATATACACTTCATAATCATCTGGCAACATCTCCATTAACATCAGTTTCACATCTGAAGCAACGAACGCATCATACACTTGGCAAAAGATTAAATGTTGACGTAATTCTAATTGTCCTCTTTCAAATGATGTAGCATCAATTAATTGGAACCCTTCAATCGGATCAATTTTTAGACTTGCAAACATCGGATCAAGGAAACTTTGTCCACCTTCAATTCGCACTTCAATATTTGCTACTTCTCCTTTTTCCAAAAGTAGCTGAACTGTTCTTTCTGCTACAAGCGGATGACCTGGAACAGCATAAATAATTTCTGCACCTTTCGCTTGTTCTAGCAATGTATTCGCGATTGTTTCATATACGATTTCAAATGTATCATGTGCCTCATATACATTATCAAAGGCTGTATACTTTATACCTTCTTGCTCCAATTCTTCTATAACTGGGTGTTCCTTCGTTCTAACAAACATATGGTCCGCTTCTTTTATCTTTCGATATACGCCCATCGTTAACTGATCTAACTCACCAGCACCTAATCCTAAAATAGTAATAATTCCACTCACAACCAGTCACCTCTATCCACTCTTCTTCAATGAACCTTCTTTTTTCTCTTTTTTCATAACGGTTCCTAATTCTTCTTTTGTAAATACACGTAATTTTAAAATTAAAAACATATATGCTAATCCGCCGATAGCTACACCTAACAGCGCTTCAAGCGTCGCAATCCCTCTATGTCCTGTATCAATTACTAATCCAGACATTCGCAATATACGCATAAAGATTATTAATACAAACCCCATACCGATACCACTAATAGCCACACCTAACATATTCCGCCTATCAATAAGCGGCTCCGATACAGCTCGCATAAGTAACACACTATTTAGCAAGGCAATTACAATAAGCGCAACTAAAGTTGCAATTGCAGCTCCCTTCACACCAAAATACGGCATTAATATATAGTTTAAAGCTAGCTTCAAACAACCTCCAAATACAACGAATATTGCTGGTTTTAATGTTTGTCCCACTCCTTGCAAAATAGAAGCAGTTGTAATTGACAATGAACTAAATAAAATAGATAAAGATAAAATCGATAACACATCTGATCCATCACTATTTTCAAACAACATAATATTCGTAGGTTGAATAATACAAGTTAATCCAATAGCAGCTGCAAACCCAATAACAAATGTTATTTTCATTGCTAACTTTACCTTTTCTTGAATAAATGAAAGATCTCCTCTTTCTTTCGCCGCTGTAATAATAGGAATAAGTGACAATGAGAAAGAAGTTGTCACAACAGTACCTAATTGCATAAGCGGGATACTTCTATCATAAACACCTTTTAGTACCTTCGCATTTTCAACTTGCTCTCCCGCACGAATAAGCAAAGTATAAAAGGAAATAGAATCCGCCATTTGTATAAAAATAAGGACTAAATTACTAACACAAATCGCTAATCCCTGCCAAAAAAGGATTCGAATAATCCTTTTTTTATCTCCAATTCTCTTCCAACTTTTAAAGAAAATCGCATGGAAATCATGACGCATATAAAGTAAAAGTACGATAATCCCAATAAGCCCGCCTGCAATTGAACCTAGCATAGCACCCGCACCAACTGTATATAAATCAAATCCATGAGCAATAAGGAATAGTGATAAAAATACAATAATAGAAACACGAATCGCTTGTTCAATTACTTGCGAAACAGCCGTCGGCATCATATTATTGAATCCTTGAAAATATCCTCTCGCTACAGATAAAAATGGCATTAGTAGGAATGAAAACGAAATAACACGTAATAATTTATCTAAATGTATATCGCCCATAGCCGATGCAATTGTTTCGGCCCCAAAGAATAATGTAAAAAAACCTATAAATCCAATTCCTAATAAAAACCAAAAAGATACACAAATAATTTCTTCTGCTTCTTTTTGTTTTCCTCGTTCTAATCTTTCTGCGACCATTTTTGAAATAATAATGGGAAACCCATAAGTGGCTAAAATTAAACAAAATCCATAAAATGGATAAATTTGTTGGTAAA
The DNA here is from genome assembly GCF_016892495.1 of Bacillus sp. RIT 809. Lineage (NCBI taxonomy): Bacteria > Bacillati > Bacillota > Bacilli > Caryophanales > Bacillaceae > Bacillus > Bacillus sp. RIT 809. Next base: position 23,270 of record NZ_JAFEMR010000032.1, read on the forward strand.
TATAAAAACCAACATCACCCGCTATATTTTGATATGGAATACGGTAAAAAGCGCTTAATACCTTTGTAACAAAACTTGCGATTGTTAATATAATAGCCCCACGCCAAAAGGCTTGGTACTTCTTCGCTTCCATACAAGAAAACTCCTTTTTCTATTCTCACCCCTCGTATTATATCACAAAGAAAAACTGTCTCTCCTTCATATTCCTTACATTCACTGACTTCTTTCAACAGCAAAAATACTCAATGAAAAAAGGTAGCAAAGCGCTACCTTCATTCAATGCTTATATCTCCAAATAGTTAATTTCTCAAATAGAAATATCATAATTAGGAAAGATTGCTACTTATAGAAATTACACTTCACTACTGCTCCATTTGTTTCGCTAAAAAGCTTGCAGCTGTATTTACTGACTTATGCTCTACTTCACTTATAATAGCCTCTTTAGAAAAGATAACAACAGCCCCAATTGGATCCCCATTCGCAACAATCGGGCCAATTGTATAGGAGCTGACTTTTTCTGTTACTCCATCAATAATTGAAATTTCACTTTCATCTGTCATAATTACAGACTTGCGCTCTTCCATTGTCTTCTCAATTAAATCGCCAACACTTTTATTTAAGTATTCTTTTTTAGATACGCCTGCTACTGCGATAATAGAATCACGATCGCATACAAGCACATTATGTCCTAAGCTATCATATAAAGCTTCCGTATATTCTTTTGCAAAATTACCTAGTTCACTAATCGGAGAATATTTCTTTAAAATGACTTCTCCATCGCGATCAACAAATATTTCTAGTGGGTCCCCTTCTCGAATACGTAAAGTTCTACGAATTTCCTTTGGGATTACTACCCTGCCTAAATCATCAATTCGACGTACGATTCCAGTTGCTTTCATTCTATGCTGCCTCACTTTCTACTGATGATCAAAGTGGTGAATTTACCTGTTCATGTAAAAATCACCAACTATTAAACATAGTATTTTACACATTAGTTCTTCTATGCACGTCGAATTGTATTTTTTATCTTATATTAGGCATTTATTACTTCTTTTTTTACATCTGGTAAGCCTTTTAATAAATTTTCAGCAATTGTTAACCATTTCGATGTCTCTAATCCATTCGTTTTCATCACAATTTTCAATTGTGACCCCTCCATACCAAGACCGATCATACGACCAAAACTACTTCCTAGCATGAATAATTTTCCACCATCTATATTTTGGCTCGCTTGTTCAGAAAACAGGAATGTTACTTCAAACTTATTTTGCTTAATTAACTCAATTTGTTCTTTCATCGCCAACACTTTAATGTTTGCAATTTGTAATAAATAACCAACTTCTTGTGGATAATCACCAAATCTGTCGATCATCTCTTCCTGCAACTCTTCAATATCTTCAATTGCAGAAATACCTCTAAATTGTTTATACATCATAATTTTTTGTTTACTATCTGAAATATACGCATCCGGTAAATATGCGTCTACTTCTAAATCAATTTCAACATTAACGGTATTTTCAACTCCATCTGTCCCTCTACGTTGCTCAATTGCATCTTTTAACATTTGAGAATATAGATCAAATCCGACAGAATCAATAAATCCATGTTGTTCTGCCCCTAACAAATTACCCGCACCACGAATTGATAAGTCTCTCATCGCAATTTTGAAACCAGATCCAAGCTCTGTAAACTCTTTAATTGCCTGCAGACGCCTCTCTGCAACTTCCGATAACACTTTATCACGTTTGTATGCAAAGTAGGCATACGCGACGCGATTAGAACGTCCAACACGCCCACGAAGCTGATACAACTGCGATAATCCCATACGATCTGCATCAAATACAATTAATGTATTTACATTCGGAATATCTACACCCGTCTCGATAATTGTTGTACTTACAAGAACATCATGCTGCCCTTCTAAAAACGATAGCATAACAGACTCTAATTCACCTTCATTCATTTTCCCATGTGCGTATGTTACACGAGCATCTGGAACTAACATCGAAATTTCATCTGCTTTTCTTTCAATATCCTCCACACGGTTATATAGGAAGTAAATTTGACCGCCTCTTGCCAACTCTCGCTCTATCGCTTCTCTCATTAACGCTGGATTATACTCTACTACATATGTTTGTACTGGGAAACGATTCTCTGGTGGTGTCTCAATAACAGATAAATCGCGCACACCAAGCATAGACATATGAAGTGTACGTGGAATCGGAGTTGCCGTTAATGTTAACACGTCAACATTTGCTTTCAATTGTTTAATTTTTTCTTTATGTGTAACGCCGAATCTTTGTTCTTCATCAATAATAAGAAGTCCTAAATCTTTATACGTAACATCTTTAGATAAAATACGATGTGTTCCGATTACAATATCCACCGTTCCATCTTTTAAACCTTTAATCGTTTCATTTTGTTGTTTTCGTGTGCGGAATCTACTTAGTAACCCTATATTAATCGGGTAATCTTGAAAACGCTCTCGAATTGTTTCATAGTGTTGTTGTGCAAGGATTGTTGTCGGTACTAAAATCGCAACTTGTTTTTCATCCATAATTGCTTTAAATGCCGCACGAATAGCTACTTCAGTCTTTCCATATCCTACGTCGCCACAAAGAAGCCTATCCATCGGACGTCCGCGTTCCATATCTTTCTTAATCTCTTCAATAGAACGTAATTGATCCTCTGTCTCTTGATATGGGAAAGAGGATTCAAATTCCTGTTGTTCTGCCGTATCTGGTGTATATGCATAACCTTTCGAAGCTTCACGCTCGGCATATAATTTAATTAGGTCATCTGCAATGTCTTGTACAGATTTTTCAACTTTCGTTTTGACCTTCTTCCAATCATTTCCGCCTAATTTATAAACTTTTGGATCCTTACCTTCAGACCCTACGTATTTTTGCACTTGATCAATTTGTTCAATTGGAACGTATAACTTATCATTACCTTGATATTTAATATTTAAATAATCTTTATGAACACCATTAATCTCTAATGTCTCAATACCTAAAAATTTACCTATACCATGATTTACATGAACTACATGGTCTCCAACTTTTAATTCCGAATAACTTTTAATACGTTCAGCGTTAGATAACTTTTGCTTACGTTGTGATTTTTTAACCTTCTTATGAAAAAGCTCCTTTTCAGTAATGACAACAAACTTTTGCATCGGCATTTCAAAGCCTGCATGTAAATCACCTACAGCAATTTGTAACCTTCCAGGCAATAAGACATCTGTGGCCTCTACAATGTCTGCATCAATATCATAATCACTTAAAATATGTTGTAGTTTTTTTACGCGTTCCTCATCTGTTCCAAGCACAACGGTCGTAAAATGCCCTTCATTCCATCTATCAATTTCAGTTTTTAACAACTGCATCTGTCCGTGGAAATCTTGCATCGTTTTACATGTCACGTTCACAATGTTTTGAGGATGTGTGTGTGCTATATGGCGTAAGAATAACGTTAAATATACAAAACTTCTTTTTTTATTATGAAGAAATTCCTCAAATGAGTGGGAGAAAGATAAATCCTGAATAATTGTTCCTTCGCCAAGAAGTGAGATATACCATTCCGCTTCTTCGGTTTCAAGATGTGATGCTGTTTCTTGAATACGGGAAATCTCATCTAAAATTACAACACCGTTTTCTGGTAAATAATCTATCAGACTAGCAGGTTCTTTATAGAAAATAGATAAATATTTAAACATTTGTTCTATACTTTGTCCGTTTTTCAACATTTCAATTTCATGACTAACCGTCTCAAGTACAGCAGTCTTTAATTTATCATCGGAAAGCTTTTGCATCGTCTTAGTCAAACCTTCTTCAAGATGCTTAATTCCCGATTTCAATTCTTCCTGTGAAAATAAAAACTCTGTTGCCGGACCAAACCGAACACTTTCCCTTTTATCTTGAGAGCGCTGTTCTTCCACATCAAATAATCGAATAGAATCAACCTGTGTATCAAAGAATTCAATACGAAATGGTAATTCTTCAGTTAATGGGTAAATATCTAATATTCCCCCGCGCAAACTAAACTCTCCTGGAGCTTCTACCATCGACTTACGCTCGTAGCCAATATGATGTAAGGTATGCAAGAGCGCATCTAAATCAATCTCTTGCCCTAGATTGATTTCAATTTGCCTTTGCTTCCATAATTCTTTTATTGGTAAAAACCTACGCAGCCCTGCAACTGGCGCTACAATAATCCCATTCTCTCCCGCCGCTAAGCGATTTAACACTTCAATACGCTGCGCCTTCAATTCTGGACTTGCAACACCAACTTCCGATGCTATCAATTCATTTACCGGATATAGCCAAACATCTTTTTCACCAAGTAACGCCACTAAATCTTCATGTACTTTTTGTGCTTGGTATAAATTGTGCGTCACAATAAGTTGTGATTGCTTTGTTTTTTTATATAAAGCTGCCATTAATAATGAACGAGAGGATGTTGCCATACCCGATACAAGTTGTTCTTTCAACCCATCTTCTAGCCCATTAATAACCGATTGTATTTCTTCATTTTTATAAAATTGCTCTAATAAACCTATCATTTTCAAAACTCCTCTCAACATAAAGAGCAAGTTACTATATTTTATGCAAATATTTCGGAAAAAGAAAACAGAAAAATGCTTTGGACATGCCAAAGCGACAACATTTTATTGCAGAAATTTTTCATATTCATAATACTCAGGATAAGATGCGAGCGTTTCTTGACACGATTCACAAATCGTTTTTATATATATATTTCCATTCTCATGAAAATGAATCATATCCACTACTTCTTGCTCTGTTAGTTGAAACAAAACGTTGCTATATACTTTTTCTGCGATAATGGAGCCCACATTACTTCCGCAATGTCTACAGTAATAATAACCTTCCATACTAGCCTCCTAAATATCCAATTGCTACTAGTATGGGATAAAACAAAATAAAATATTCCAGATTGTGCGCTTAACTATTAAAAGTATTCATGATTTGGAGAAAAGGTTTATTTAGCCATTCCTCACATGCATCTGCTGCATTTTCAATGGATTGATTAACGCCAGATATTTCTTCAGATGTAAAACGTCCTAATACGTAATCCACTACTTTCATCCCATTTTTCGGACGATCGATTCCCATACGGATACGTTGAAATTCTTGTGTTCCTAAATGCGAAATTGTTGATTTCACACCATTATGTCCACCCGCACTACCTTTCATGCGAAGGCGTAACTTACCTACAGGAATATCTAAATCATCGTACATAACAATGAAGTCCTCAACATCAATTTTATAATAATCCATGAGCGGACGGATACTTTCCCCAGATAAATTCATATATGTAAGTGGCTTTAGTAAGATTACTTTTTCCCCATTAACAAAGCCAGCGCCAAATACTCCTTTAAACTTTTGTTCATTCAAAGAAATACTCCAACGCTTTGCAAGTTCATCGATCGCCATAAATCCAATATTATGCCTTGTTAATTCATATTCTCTACCTGGGTTCCCAAGTCCTACTATTAATTTCATTCTTGTACCACTACTTTCTTTTTTCGATACGAAAAGACGTAACCAAGCTTGGTTACGTCTCATTCTATCCAATTAATTGAATAATACACTTACAGATTCTTCTTCGTATACACGAATGATTGCTTCTCCGATTAATGGAGCAACTGAAAGTTCATGTACTTTATCAATTTTCTTCTCTTCTGGTAATACAATAGAGTTCGTTACAACTAACTCTTTAATATTCGAATTTTGAATACGCTCAATTGCTGGGCCAGATAATACTGGGTGTGTACAGCAAGCATATACTTCAGAAGCACCGTTCTCAACAAGAGCGTTTGCCGCTAATGTAATTGTACCAGCTGTATCAATGATGTCATCAATTAAAATTGCTGTTTTGCCTTCAATGTTACCGATAATGTTCATTACCTCCGATACATTCGGACGAGGACGACGCTTATCAATAATAGCGATTGGCGCTTTTAGGCGATCCGCCATTTTTCTAGCACGCGTTACACCACCGTGATCAGGAGATACGATTACGATATCTTTAAGGCCTTTTGCTTCAAAGTAATCTGAAAGAATCGGTACACCCATTAAGTGGTCGATCGGGATATCAAAGAATCCTTGAATTTGTGGAGCATGTAAATCTAGAGTGATTACACGAGTTGCACCTGCTGTTTCAAGCAAGTTTGCTACAAGTTTCGATGTAATTGGTTCACGAGAACGCGCTTTACGGTCTTGACGCGCATAACCATAGTAAGGAATAACAATATTAATTGTTTTTGCAGATGCACGTTTCAATGCATCAATCATAATAAGTAATTCCATGATATGTTCGTTTACTGGGAAGCTTGTAGATTGAATAATGAATACATCGCAACCACGGATACTTTCTTCAATGTTAATTTGAACTTCTCCATCACTAAAACGATCAACAGAACATTTTCCTAGTCCTACTCCAATATGCTTTGCGATTTGCTCAGCAAGTTCCTTATTAGAGTTTAAAGAGAATACTTTCAAATTAGAATTTAGATATTGAGTCGACATCTAGATTAACCCTCCACATTATGATTTTTTCTTATTCAGCAATTGATCAACATAGTCTTCTTTGTTAACTTGACGTGCACGTGCTACTGATAATGCTTTTGATGGAACATTCTCTGTTATTGTAGAGCCTGCTGCCACATAAGCACCATCTTCAACTGTTACAGGAGCAACAAGATTTGAATTACATCCAATAAATACCCCGTTACCAATTACAGTTTTAAATTTATTCTTGCCGTCGTAGTTCACCGTAATTGAACCACAACCAAGATTCACGTCTTCTCCAACTTGTGCATCCCCGATATAACTTAAGTGTGAAGCTTTACTTCTATTACCAAAAACAGTTTTTTTGATTTCTACGAAGTTTCCAACGCGCACTTCATCTCCAATAACTGAATCTGGGCGAATATGTGCAAATGGACCAACCGATACTTCTGTACCAAGTTTGCTGTCATGTACAGTAGATTGACGAATTACCGTACGATCTCCAATTTCACTATCGCGAATTACTGTATGCGGTCCAATTTCACAATCCGAACCAATTACAGTGTTACCCTCAATAACCGTTCCTGGGTGAAGAACTGTATCACTACCAATAATTGCATCCGCAGAAATGTATGTGTTACTTGGATCAATAATTGTAACACCATTTACCATGTTCTTTCGGTTGATACGATTTTTCATAATAATTTCCGCTTGCGATAGAGCGACTCTGTCGTTAACACCTAACGTTTCATCGAAGTGCTCTGTTTGATAAGCTGATACAATATGACCCTCATTTTTTAAAATTTCAATAACGTCCGGAAGGTAATATTCGCCCTGTACATTATCATTTGAAACTTTAGAAAGTGAAGCAAATAAAGCTTTATTATCAAAACAATACGTACCTGTATTGATTTCTTTAATAGCTAATTCTTTTTCATTTGCATCCTTATGCTCAACAATCTTTTCAACATGACCATTCTCATTACGAACGATACGGCCATATCCAGCAGGCTCTTCTATGTACGCTGTTAGTACCGTCGCCATTGCTCCCGCTTCTTCGTGTTGCTGAAGCAATGCTTCCATCGTTTCAGCAGTTATTAGAGGTGTATCACCACAAATAACTAAAGTTGTTCCTTCTTCATTTGCAAGTACACTTGCAGCTTGATCGACAGCATGAGCTGTACCAAGTTGTTCTGCTTGTAATGCAAACTCACTTACATTTCCTAGCTGTTCTTGTACCTTTTCAGCACCATGTCCAACGACTGTTACAAGTTTCTGCAATCCTAATTGAGATACTTCATTGACTACATGTTGTACCATTGGTTTTCCACATACAGGATGCAGCACTTTGTATAGCTTGGACTTCATACGTGTGCCTTTACCTGCAGCTAGAATCACTGCAAATCTGTTTGACATATAGACCCTCCATCGCAACCTATTTATCCATTAACGATATTATCCTAAATCATCATATATTTCAAGAAACACATTATAACTATTAAATTTTACCATAATTCTTATAAGATGTTTTACTCTTTAGTATCTTTTTTAAGGAATAAGCTATACTATTTTAAATGATTTTGAAAAAATTAGAAGTTTTTCATCTTTATTTTTTCAAAATATGAATTTTTATAATTAGAAACGTGTATTATTCAAAAAAAAAACAAACTCCTGTAAATGCTTACAGGAGTTTGCTACAAAATTATAAGACTTTCTTTCAAAAGCCCTTTTCATTCGAATTTTACGAAGCGCCTGCTTCTTCAAACTCAACCTCTTCTAACTCGCCTAAACGATGATACTCTGTTAAAACCGCATCTTGAATTTTAGAGCGTGTATTAGAATTAATTGGATGTGCAATGTCACGGAATTCTCCATCTGGAGTACGTTTACTTGGCATTGCTACAAATAATCCATTATTACCATCAATTACACGAATATCATGAACAACAAATTCATGGTCTAGAGTAATAGAGGCAATTGCTCTCATGCGGCCTTCTGTGTTTACGCGGCGTAATCTTACGTCAGTCACTTCCATCTTGTGTTCACCACCCTTTTCTAAATAAGCGATATATTTGTATAAATTCCACAAATTTTCTATTTTCCCTTTAATTTTTTAAAAATTTTTAAGATAAAAATTTTTAAGTTAGTTGAATATAAGGATTAGTAGAGGTTATCGCTTACAAAGAGTTACTTAACTAGGGCAATTACTTCGATTTCAACAGAAACATCTTTCGGTAATTTTGCTACTTGTACACAAGAACGCGCTGGTTTATGAGTAGAGAAATAAGAACCGTATACTTCATTAACAGCATTAAAATCATCCATATCCTTTAAGAATACTGTTGTTTTTACCACTGTATCAAATGAAGCACCTGCTTCTGCTAATACCGCTTGTAAATTTTCAAATACTTGCTCTGTTTGTACTGTTACATCTCCTGTTACAAGTTCTCCACTTGCCGTTAACGGAATTTGTCCTGAACTATAGAACATATTATTTACAATAATCCCTTGTGAATATGGTCCGATTGCCTGTGGTGCTTTGCTTGTTTGAACAACTTTCATACTTTTCACCCTTTTATTATTTATTTTTACTCTTTAAAAATAGTGTACCAAAGGCAGTTTGTCCATCTATTTTGTAATTTATAAATAGGAATAAAAAAAGGTAAAGCTATCTGCTTTACCTTTTTACTCAGCCTCTACAAGCCCTTTATCAAATGGTGCAAGTGAATAATTTCCCTTTTCCACTTGAATCGCTTTTTCTTTCACATCAACTTCTGACAGACGAATTAATGATACAAAGTTATTAATAAGTCTTTCTTCAATATCCGTAGACTCTACTAATACGCCAATTCCAACAACATTAGCTTTAAACTCTTCTAGCATGCTCATCATGCCTTGAATGGTTCCGCCAGCTTTCATAAAGTCATCAATAATTAAAACATTGGATCCTTCTGGAAGGCTACGCTTTGCTAAAGTCATCGTTTGGATTCGCTTAGAGGAACCTGATACATAGTTAATACTAACAGTGGGTCCTTCTGTTACCTTATTATCTTTTCTCGCAATTACTACCGGTACATCTAAGTAGTTCGCTACTGCATAAGCAAGCGGAATTCCTTTTGTCGCTACCGTCATAACCGCATCAATTGGTTGCCTAGCAAAAACAGAAGCAAATAAACGACCTGCACCATTAATTTGGCGAGGATTACTTAAAAGATCCGTCATATATAAGTAACCGCCAGGCAAAATACGGTCTGGTTTTTCAAATAAGCTACAAAGCTCATTAATAATCAGATTCGCCTCTTCTTCACTTATATAGGGAATATATTTCACTCCTCCTGCTGCTCCTGGTATCGTTTGTAATGTGCCGACCCCTTGTTGTTCAAACGTTTGCTTAATAATAACTAGATCTTCACTAATGGAAGATTTAGCCGATTGATACCTTTCAGCAAAAAAAGTGAGGGAAACTAGCTGACGAGGATTTTGTAGCAAGTAATAAGTCAGATCGACCAATCTTGTACTTCGTCTAATTTTCATACTCTCACCTCAAATCACGAATATTCTAAACAAATCATAACGTATTATACGTCTTTATTCAAGCGTTTCTCGCTCTCCTAATAAACGAACTGCATATACTTGTTCGCAAAATCCTTTTAAACCGTTATATATACGATGCATTCGCGAATCATGGTGTACAAGACCAAATACAGTTGGGCCACTTCCACTCATTAATACGGCATCCGCACCGAATCGTTTCATCTGCGCCTTAATACGTGCAACCTCAGGATGCATCACAAACGTCACATCTTCTAAAATGTTGCCAACAGTATCACAAATTCCTTTATAGTCCCCGTCATTAATAACTTCAACCATTTTATCTACATTTGGATGTGTAACACGATTTAATTTTAAATTTCCATACACATCAGCAGTAGATACACCGATGTGGGGCTTTGCTAAAATAACCCAACAAGAAGGTGGAGTCTTTATATGTTCAATTTTTTCTCCTCTTCCAGTGGCAATTGCAGTTCCGCCATATACACAGAACGATACATCTGATCCAATTTCTGCGCCAAGCTCTGCTAATTCCTTAATTGTAAGCCCTAAATCCCATAACTTATTAAGGCCGCGTAATGTCGCTGCTGCATCACTACTTCCACCTGCTAATCCAGCTGCTACTGGAATCGTTTTTTCAATAGTAATAGATACACCTTTTTTCACATTAAACTTCTCTTTTAATAATTTCGCTGCTTGATAAGCTAAGTTGCGTTGGTCGTCTGGGACATACCGATTATGGGACAAAATTTCAATACGGTCTTCTGCTAATTCCATTAGCTCTAAACGATCTGCTAAGTCGATTGTTGTCATAATCATTTTTACTTCATGATATCCATCTTGTCTTTTTCCCAGTACATCTAACGACAGATTAATCTTTGCTGGTGCTTTCACTAGTAGCTTCAATCTATTCACCCACTCTATGTACTCAATCTTTTATCGTTTATTTTACCATAAATTTATAGTAAGACGATGACACTTCCCTAATTATAACGAAAAGCATTCAGAATGAAACTACTTATGTAAAATGATGGCACCTTTTAGCGTGCAAAAAGCCGAGGAATCTCTCCTCGGCTACCGCAGCATAGAAAGTATCTTACAACTACTGGTTTTGCTTCATTAATTGCTGTTCTGCAATTTCTATAGCACGTTTCACCATATTACCAGCATCTTTCGCACGAATTCCGCCCCATCCTTCTTTCTGAACAACATCATAAAAGCCAAGCTCTTTTGCAAGCTCTTCTTTAAATTGATTTGACATGACTCCTCTTCGTCTACTCAATGCAGAGTCCCTCCTTATTTTGCTACGGTATAATTAGTATGCAAAATAATATAGCTTTTCATTTGTGGGAATATATGTAACAAGTAACACATTAATTATAAAATGCTTCATTATGAGGTTCATCGTAAAATGTTAACTCTACTGTCTCTGTTAAAACATCTGCATAACTATAAGATACACGTTGCAATGCATCTTCTTGCTGATCTAACTGGACAACAAACACAGAACGATACGTTTCTGCAAGTACACCCGATTGCTCCACAGTTTTTCTTCTTCCGCTATTTGCCTTTAACACAAGTCGCTGTCCAAGATGGTGATCTAATTCGCTTTTAATTTCATCTAAACGTTTTGACATATACCTTGCTACACCTCGCTGTAATTTAGATTGAACACTTAAAACACGATATATCTATCCCAATTATTAACCGCAATTTACAGACAATATCATTATAAAAGCATCATGCGTTCGAATAGATAGAAGAAATACTATATTGTACAAGTATCATTGTATAGTCTGCACATTCTTGTCGCTTTTTATCCAGATTCATTTAAATCATTTCCACATAAAAAAAGCAAGATACGTATGTACCTTGCTCATTCATCATAATGTTGAAAGGGTAATCCCGTTCGTAAAATCCCTCTTGTTTCAATTCCTCCTAGTCCCTTTTCACCAGTAATTGTATTACGCACAACGTCCCATACATTGACTCTTTCCATAAATGAGGTGAAACTAACTTTGCCAACTACATATACCGGATCTAGAGCATGAATATTAATTCTAGACGGTGAACTAGCAAAATTAGCACCTGCTCGAATCAACGCCTCAAAGTGTGATTGACAAGCCCCAGCAAAAATAACGAGTTGATCTAATGATGGATACTTTTTCCGCACTTCTCGAACAGCCTGTACAAAATGTCTAGAATGTCTATATGCTGCTAAATCTCCCATAACTCCTTTTGACTTTGTATAGGCATCATGTCCTGTAATAACTAAAATGTCTGGGCGAAAATGATCTATTAAATCTACTACCTTTTCATGCATCTCCGTTTCCTTACAATGAATACCTTGAACAGGAACGCCTATTTTATTATATAAATCTAAGCACTTGCGCAAATATAAAGGATCTCCATCTATATGCAATACACGCCCTGGCATTTGAAAATAATTCACTTCACTTGTATATCCACCAGTTGAATTATGTTCATGTCTTTGTTTCATCAACACGTAATCTTGCTGAAACAACCGGTAAGTACGCTCCATCGTTTCTTTTTCACGCTTCACTCTATTTTTATGTTCTCGTTGATCTATACTAACTAAATCTGCAAGTGGTGCATCCGCCACAAGTCTAATTTCCTCTCCAAATAATATTGCCATATCGCCTTTTATTTCTATAATACGAAAAAGAATATCCCTATTATGAGAATATCGTTCAACTAATTCTCCAACATGTAAAGCCATTCTCCTACCTCCAAACTCGTTAGGCCATCTTACCTGTTTTTAAAGTATGAATTTAGGAAAGGAAAGGTGACAAAAGGGACAGTTCAAGTTGAACTGTCCCTTTCATATTCTTATGACAATTTATGAAGAATTAATGCATTACTTAATGTTGCAAACTCTTCGATAGATAGCGTTTCGCCTCTTCGCTTCGGATCAATTCCTACCTCTGTTAAAATTCGATCCAACAGCTCTTTATCTTTCGGGAAACCATTTAAATTATTTGATAAGTTATTCATTAAAGTTTTACGACGCTGTGCGAAACTTGCTCGTACTACTTCAAAGAAGAAAGTTTCATCTGTCACTTCTACAACTGGTTTAGGACGCTTTAGAAGACGGATAATCGCAGAATCAACATTTGGTTGTGGCACAAACACTGTACGCGGTACAGTCATAACTGTTTCTACCTCTGTATAATACTGAATGGCAATTGATAAAGAACCATACTCTTTCGTTCCTGGTTTAGCAGCTAAACGATCCCCAACTTCTTTTTGCATCATAACAACAAATCCACGAACCGGTAATTTTTCTTCAAGCAATTTAAATAAAATTGGCGTTGTAATATAGTATGGTAAGTTAGCTACTACCATTACATCTTGCCCTTCTTCAAATTGCTCACTAAACACTTCATGTACATCTGCTTTTAGTACATCTTTATTTATAACTGTAACGTTGCTATATGGAGCTAACGTCTCGTCTAAAATTGGTAATAATCTCTGATCAATTTCAAAAGCCACTACTTTTTTAGCACGCTTCGCCAATTGCTCTGTTAACGCACCGATACCTGGTCCAATTTCAATTGCGCCACTTTCTGAACCGATTTCTGCGTGATCAACGATACGATTTAATACATTTGTATCAATTAAAAAATTTTGTCCTAAACTTTTTTTGAATGAAAATCCATACTTTTCAACAATGTCTTTCGTACGATTTGGTGTTGCGATATCCTTCATTTTTTTTCCTCCTGTATTACTTGCTTATAAGCTTCTGCAAATGATTCCTTTGAAACTTGAAACATTTGTAAACGTTTATGTAACTGTTTTGCATTTGTATAACCAATCTTTAATAGCTTACCCACTCTTTCTCTGCGACTCTTTGCCATTTCTCCGCCCACTAAGCCCGCATCGACTAGGTCACTCCAACTAATTTCACTTGTGTAAGCTTCCATTTCTTCATGTATATTCTCTAAAGCACGGCGAATCGACTCATTAGAAGCATGTTCGATTCCAACGCCTTTCTTCCTTTTCGCAAGTGCTTCTTCCTTCGGTAAAAAAGCATGCTTACATCCAGGAACCTTGTCAGAAATAATCTTTCGAATACGCTCTCCAGGATAATCTGGATCTGTGAAAATAATAACGCCTCGTTTTTGCTGCGCTAATTTCACTCGCTCAATAACATGATCACCGATTGCTGAACCGTTCGTTTCGATTGTATCTCCATCAACAGCACGTTTAATCGCAACTGTATCATCTTTACCTTCTACAACGATAATCTCTTTAATTTTCATGCTTGCCTCCACACTCGTTTCATCTCTACTTAGTAAAACAAAAAAATGACGACTTTTCCATTATTATTTTCCCAATCTTACATTTTAAAAAGTAGAAGAGAAAAATCTTTGTTCACTCCCCTTATTGTAACACTTCTATCTCTATCTTAATTTATCCGCAATATTTCTACACTTATGTTATGAGTAAATAGTGGGTTCTTATCATTTCTATTATCTCTCTTCTCAAAAAACAAAAAAAGAATGGGACTCCCCATTCTTTTTTATTCAACACCAAATAAGGCTTTGGCATTCTTTGTTGTTGTTTGTGCTACTTCCTCATAAGAAATTCCTTTTAAATTCGCAATTTCTTCTGCTACCAGTTTTACATAACTCGGTTCATTTCGTTTCCCTCGAAATGGGTGTGGTGTTAAATATGGACAATCTGTCTCTATCAATAATTTTTCTAACGGAATCTCCATAGCAACTTCTTTCGGTTTCTTGGCATTTTTAAATGTTACTGGCCCACCTAATGAAATTAAAAAGTTCATATCGACACATCGCTGCGCTACTTCTACACTACCGCTAAAGCAATGCATAATGCCTCCTACTTCAGCTGCATTCTCTTCCTCTAGGATATCAACAATATCTTGAGTTGCATCGCGGTTATGTATAATAATCGGTAATTTCACCTTTTTTGCTAATGCAATTTGTTTACGGAATACTTCCTTCTGTATTTCTTTTGGAGACTTATCCCAGTGATAATCTAATCCCATTTCTCCAATGGCAACTACTTTAGGGTGAGCAGCTAATTCTTCTAACCAAGCTAAATGTTCTTCATTCATGTCGATTGCATCAACGGGATGCCATCCAACTGCAGCGTAAATAAAATCATAAGCCTCTGCTAATTCAATTGCTTTCTTTATCGTTACTTCATCAAATCCAACAACAACTGTATAGGTAACTCCCGCTTCTTTCATCCTCGCGATAACTTCTTGTAAATCTTCTTCAAATTGCTCTGCATTTAAATGTGAATGTGTATCAAACAACATAATAAATAGCTCCTTTTATATTGAAATCAATTCTCTCATAGAAAACTACGCTCTTTCTAACTTAACGATAACAATACTACAATTTTAATGCAAAAAAAGGGAATGTAAAAAGAAAAAAGACGCTTCACCAATGTTACACGTGAAACATCTCTTTTCTTGTCTCAATTACTTGATTTTTGTACCATTTGGTAAATTTTGGTCAATCGATGCTAATGACAATACGCCATTCTCTTCACCTGCTAAAATCATACCTTGTGATAATTCACCACGTAATTTTACAGGTTTTAAATTCGTTACACAAATAACCTTTTTACCTTTTAGTTCTTCTGGGGAATAGAATTTAGCAATCCCAGAAACCACTTGACGCTTCTCTGTACCTAAATCAAGCTGAATTTTTAACAACTTATCTGCTTTTTTCACAGGTTCAGCAGATATTACTTCAGCTACTCGTAATTCTACTTTAAAGAAATCATCAATTGTAATTTCTTCTGCCTTTGGTTCTTCTGCTTTTTTCTCTTCTACTTTAGGAGCAGAACCTTGCATTTGTTCTTTAATATACCCCACTTCTACTTCCATATCCAAACGAGGGAAAATAGGGTTTCCTTTTTCTACTTTTGTTCCAGCTGGAATACATCCAATTGTAGATAGGCTTTCCCAAGATTTATGCGCCTCTTCAGTAAGCCCAAGTTGAGCAAACATCTTACTTGGTGCTACTGTTAGGAATGGCATAAGCATAATACCTGTTTGACGAAGTACCTCAGCTAAGTGGGCCATTACAGACGCAAGTTTTTCACGATCATTCTCATCCTTCGCTAATACCCATGGCTGCGTTTCATCAATATATTTGTTCGTACGGCTAACTAATTGCCAAATGGAACTTAACGCTACAGAGAACTCCATATTCTCCATTGCCTCTTCTACTTTTTTCAATGTATCTTTGGCAAATGTCACTAGCGTTTCATCGAACTCAGTTACATTTGCTTTAAATGCAGGGATTTCCCCATTAAAGTATTTATCAATCATAGCTACTGTACGATTTAATAAGTTCCCTAAATCATTCGCTAAATCAAAGTTGATTCGTTCAACAAATCCTTCTGGTGTGAATACTCCATCAGATCCAAATGGAACTTCGCGAAGTAAGTAGTAACGCAATGCATCTAATCCGTAACGATCAATTAGTGTAACTGGATCTACTACGTTTCCTTTTGACTTACTCATTTTTCCATCCTTCATTAAAATCCAGCCATGAGCAAAGACTTTCTTCGGAAGTGGTAAATCTAAAGCCATTAAAATAATTGGCCAATAAATTGTATGGAAACGAACGATTTCTTTCCCAACTAAATGGACATCTGCTGGCCAGAATTTTTTATACTTCTCTTCATTTTCTGTTCCATATCCTAGTGCAGTAATGTAATTAGACAACGCATCTACCCACACGTAAATAACGTGTTTTGGGTTACCTGGAACACGAACTCCCCAGTCAAATGAAGTACGAGAAACAGCTAAATCTTCTAATCCTGGTTTAATGAAGTTATTAATCATTTCATTTTTACGGGACTCCGGCTGAATGAAATGAGGGTTATCTTCATAGAACTTTAATAGTCGGTCTACATATTTACCCATTCTAAAGAAATACGATTCTTCGCGAACAAGTTCTACAGCGTGACCACTATCTGGGCTTTTCCCACCAACTACTTTGTCACCTTCCATAATTGGATCTACTAATTGATGCGCTGTATAGAATGTTTCATCTTGTACAGAATACCAACCTTCATATTCATCAAGATAAATATCACCTTGATCTACTAGCTGCTTGAAGATTTTCTCAACAACATCTTTATGACGATCTTCAGTTGTACGAATAAAATCATCATAAGAGATATCCATCTTCTCCCAAAGTTCTTTAATCCCTGATACAATGTTATCCACATATGCTTGTGGTGTAACATTTAGTTCTTCTGCTTTCTTTTGGATCTTTTGTCCATGCTCATCAGTTCCTGTTAAATAATGAACATTGTATCCTTGCATACGCTTATATCGTGCCATCGCATCTCCTGCTACTGTCGTATAAGCATGTCCAATGTGTAACTTTCCACTTGGATAATAAATTGGGGTAGTAATATAAAAGGACTTATTTTCCTCTTTCATCGTTTTGGACCTCCCGAATAACCTCATATGTATTTATAAACAGTATATCAAAAACTCATATATAAAGTGAAACTTTAATCCGTGGGGAGGGTTCATCCCCCATGGATTATCAGCCCACACCAATCGGGCTTTTACGAGCAGTTGATCTCCCACTTAACTTCTTTGCTCCGGCTAAATTTTGAAGTGGGAGTCTTACTGCTCGCAAATAGCGGGATAAAAACGAGTTAATGCTCGATATCTTTATCATCTATTACTCATATTCAAAAAAAATATACAATATTTTTCCGAAAAGTATAAATATTATAAAAAATAATACGAAACAATTATAGAAATGACTCACATTCTATTATATATAAGAAGTATAAAAATCTATAAATCTTTTTTAAAAATATAGAATTTAAGAATTGACGGAAATGTAAATGATTGGTATCATATGTCCATAGGGTATTTTGTCGAAAAATGACGAATCAAAAAAATAGACTCGAAACTTATAAACTATTTATTTAGGAGGAAAAGAATTATGAAATCTACTGGTATCGTTCGTAAAGTTGATGAATTAGGTCGTGTAGTAATTCCAATCGAATTACGCCGTACTTTAGGTATTGCAGAAAAGGATGCTCTTGAAATCTACGTGGATGAAGAAAAAATCATCTTAAAGAAATATAAACCAAACATGACTTGCCAAGTAACTGGTGAAGTATCTGATGGTAACCTATCTTTAGCTGAAGGTAAAATTATCTTAAGTAAAGAAGGCGCTGAACAGGTCTTAAACGAACTTCAAGATTATATCGAAACAGCAAAATAAGCTTCTCAATTATGAGAAGCTTATTTTTTATCAACATGATAGATTTGATATACATCACGTTTCGACAAATCTCGGTCTTTAGCAACTGTTTTAATCGCTTCTTTTGAATTCATACCTTTTTCATTTATATAATGTTCAATATGATTATATACTGAAATAGCTTCCCACCATTGTTCTTCTTGAGTAGGTTCTTCTGTTGAACCTGCTACTAAAATACAAAACTCACCACGAACTTCATTTTGCTTCGTCCACTCAATCGCTTCTTCAATTGTTCCACGAATAAACTCTTCAAATTTTTTCGTTAGCTCACGACATAATACGATTTCCCTATTTCCTAATACTTCTTGCATAGAGATTAAAGTGTCATCTAAACGATGCGGTGCCTCGTAAAACATCATTGTAGTTGGAATATAGCGTAGTTTTTCTAATTCAAGCTTACGTCCCTTTTTATTTCTTTGCAGGAAACCATAGAAATAAAAATGTTTTGTCTCAAGTCCTGATGCAATTAATGCTGTAAGAGCCGCATTTGCCCCAGGAAGCGGAATAACATGATATTGTTCTGCTACAGCCTCTACAACGATATCATAACCAGGATCTGAAATACATGGCATACCAGCATCGCTCACAATGGCTACAGTCTTACCTTCTTCTAACTTATCTAAAATTTTCCGTCCACTTACTCCTTTATTATGCTCATGATAACTCATAACTGGTGTTTCAATTTCAAAGTAATTACAAAGTTTCTTCGTTTGCCTTGTATCTTCCGCAGCAATAATGTCTGCCTCTTTTAAAATTCGGATTGCACGAAATGTCATATCCTCTAAATTTCCGATTGGAGTCGGTACTAAATATAAAACTCCCTTTTCATTTTGCTGAAAGCTTTTTTGCTGCCACATAGCGTTCTCCTTTTTGCATATATTCTTCTTTTTGTTTCCTCGTTAACTGTTTAAAGTGATATTCAGCTTGCATAGCCGTTCGTTTATCCTCATGATCCTCTACATATTTCAAACCAACTGGAAGCCTAGCGCGGGTATATCTAGCACCTTTTCCACTATTATGGGTCTGAATCCGTTTTTCTATATGATTTGTATATCCAGCATAATAACTTCCATCAGAACACTCCACCACATAAAAACAATGCTTATTCTTCTCCATATAAAATTGAACGAAGCTCCTTTGTATATTCGTTGTTTTCTTCATATACAAAAAGAGGTGGTAAGATTTTTAAATCTGCATTCCCATCCTTAATTCCTTCAATTAACAATGTATTCGCTTCTTTACCAGCCTTAGGATAAACAAATCGCACACGTTTCGGTTCGATTTTGTATTTACGCATTAATGTGACGATGTCGAGCAAACGACCTGGACGATGTACAAATGCTACTTTCCCACCCTGTTTCACTAACTGGCTACTTGCATATACAACATCCTCTAATGTGCACATAATTTCATGACGAGCTATCGCTAAATGTTCATTGATATTCTTCTCAGAAGTTTGTGGTGTTTGAAAATAAGGAGGATTACATGTTACAACATCATATTGATGACGTCCAAGTTTCTCCGGCATATCTTTCAAATCTCCATGGATTAAATGAATTCTTTCTTCTAAATTATTGTATTGAACGCTTCTTATTCCCATATCATATAAGCGCTCTTGAATTTCTACACCTGTAATTTTCCCTTTTGTCCTTGTACTTAATAAAAGAGGGATAACTGCGTTACCTGTACACAAATCAAGTAAATTACCTTTTTGAATTGGCACCCAAGCAAAATTTGCAAGTAAAACAGCATCCAAAGAAAAATTAAATACTGATGGACTTTGTACAATCTTCATATCTTGCGCTAATAAGTAATCTAAACGCTCATCTTCATATAAATTCATATATTGCTCCCTTTCTTACACTTAACCTACCCTATTTCATCCTCTATTAATGTGAAAATAAATTTCATTCTACTCTCATGTATAAAAAATTACCTTTCCAATTATATTGGAAAGGTAATCTCACTTTTTATTTAAAAATGACAGACAGAATAAACAATCTCCCTCTTTACGTACACTTCCATAATGTAGATTGCAAATATGAAAACCTTCTTGATATAGTCTCGCTAGGTTATCGTAGCCTTCACCAATATCTGTCTTCGCCTTCATTTCTTTGCGTTTTTGAGTTTTTTGTTTTTCCTTGTTCTGCACTTCTTCAAAACGATGTCGCAAATTTTCATTTTCCATTTTTATATGTTGGTTTTCTTCCAATAATTCTGCAAGATGTTGTTTTAATTCTCCCAACTGTTTGTATAAATGTCCAATTTGCTCTTCCATACTAGAAACCGATGCAAAAATATCCTTTTTCTCCACAAGCACCCACCTCATTAATCTGTGGTTTGACTCGAAACGACCCCTTTATTAATTAATTCATCTAACGTATATTCTACTATCCGTTCCTTGTCTACTAGTTCCACTTGAATTAATCTTTCTAAAATATTTAATCCGATAACACGGCCAGTACCTTGCGGTGTTTGTATACGTTGATCTAAATCAGGAAGTTGTTCCTTTGCTGCCTCATATTCATCATTCTCATATTTTAAGCAACACATTAAGCGACCACATAAACCAGAGATTTTTGCAGGATTTAATGATAAATTTTGATCCTTTGCCATTTTAATGGATACAGGTTCAAAATCTCCTAAGAAAGTAGAACAACAAAGCATACGACCACATGGACCAATACCACCAAGCATTTTTGCTTCGTCACGAACACCTATCTGTCTCAGCTCAATTCTTGTCCTAAAAATTGCCGCTAAGTCTTTCACTAGTTCCCGGAAATCAATCCGACCATCCGCAGTAAAGTAAAAAATAATCTTATTACGATCGAACGTATACTCTACATCTACAAGCTTCATATCAAGATTATGTTCTCCTACCTTTTGTTGACAAACTTGATATGCTTCTTTCGCAGCATGCCTATTCTCTTCAACAATGGTACGATCATTTTCATTTGCAATACGAATAACTTTTTTAAGCGGTAATACAACGTCGTTTTCATCAACTTGCTTTTTGGTAATAACTACTTTTCCGTATTCAATACCTCTTACCGTTTCTACAATTACAAACTCATTTTCTGAGATATCGAACTGATTTGGATCAAAGTAATATACCTTTCCGGCCTTCTTAAAGCGAACACCTACTACATCATACAAAACGGTCATCCCTCCTGCAACCGCAACACTAACTGTTCGAACACAAGCTGCGCATTTACATTAGCGTTGATTCTATTTTTTGCCTCTAATATATTAAAGAGAGCTGATACAATGCGCTTCTGAGCATAAGAAAAGGATTCAAACATCTCTTTCTGCTCATGAAAAACAAGACGATCTTCTTCTCCAAGTTGAACATATAATAAATCCTTATAAATAAGGAGTAACATATCTAAGCCTTGCTGTAATTGTTCTTTCTCTCCAAAGTGCTTCCCCCATTTTTCTTGTACAAAAAAAATAGAGGCCTTATCTTTTTCGAGCGCTTCACATAATTTTATCACTAAAGCTCTCGCTTGTGCAAACCATTCATCATTACACATTAATAAAGCTTCTTCAAAACTGTTTGTAAGCTGCGCAGCAAGTGTAGATAAAGAAACTGTAATACCCTCTTCCTCTAATCTCTTAATTAAAGATTTTGTAGGCAACGGTCTAAATGTAACAACTTGACAACGAGATAAAATTGTATTTAAAATCTGATGATTTTGTTCAGTAAGTAAAATAGCTGTTGTATCACTACTTGGTTCTTCTAAAAACTTTAACAGCGTATTCGCTGCATTTGCTGTCATACGATCTGCATGCTCAATAATATATACTTTTTTATTTGCTTCTAATCCTGTTTTTGAAAACTCTTCTTGTAAATCGTGAATTTGCTGTTTTTTAATAGATAATCCATCTGGTTTTACAATATGTAAGTTGGGGTAGTTACCTGAATCAATTCGGCGACAATTCGTACATACATGACAAGGCTCTACACCATTTCTTTGTGAACAGAGGAAACTTTTTGCCATTTGAATTGCTGTGGCGAACTTCCCAGTCCCTTTCCCTCCCTCTAACAAGTAAGCGTGGGATATACGCTCTTTTGCAATGCTATTCATCAACATTTTGACACCGATGGGCTGTATAGCAGAAAGCTGCTCCCACGTATTTATCATACTGCATACCTCACTTATTTCATTCTTTCCTTCTATTATAACAATTTATCTTCTATAATCTGAACAACTTCTTCTATAAGTTTTTTCATTGGTTGATCAGCATTTACTAATACAATGCGATTAGAAAAACGCTCTACAACTTGTAAATACCCTTCACGCACACGTTTATGGAAAGAGATATCTTCCATGTCTAGTCGATTTACTTCACGTCCTGCATCTTTTTCAATTCGTGCTAAACCTACCTCTGGCTCAATATCTAAATAGATTGTTAAACTAGGCATACAATCTTCCGTTGCGAAACGATTAATTTCAAATACTTTATCCATACCTAAGCCTCTTGCATACCCTTGATACGCTAAAGAGCTATCTATAAAACGATCACATAGTACAAGATAGTTTTCCTCAAGTGCCGGCATAACTTTTTCCACTAAATGTTGTCTACGTGCAGCAGCATATAAGAGCGCCTCTGTACGTGCCTCCATCATCGTATACTCTTGTTTATGTAAAATTGTTCTAATATCTTCAGAAATTGCAATACCGCCCGGTTCCCTGGTCGCCATTACCTTTTGTGCCTTTTGCTCAAAATATGGTAATAAACTTTTAATTAATGTTGTTTTACCCGAACCTTCTGGCCCTTCAATTGTTACAAATAATCCCTTCATCCTAAAACCTACTTTCTATATCATACACGTTCATATATTTCGTACTACCTTGAAAACGAGCCCCTGTTTTCTCTAAATGAGTAATTTGCTTTGTATGTTCTTGAGTAATTCTCTCTCCATACATGATCAATGGAATTCCAGGTGGATACGGAATCACCATTTCTGCCGCTATCATACCAACGCCTTCTTCTAGAGATACTAACTTCGTTTCGTATCTCTCTAATTGTTTATACGTATACGGTAAAGGGGAAATCTCCCCTTTATAAGTATAACGAATTGATGCTGTCTTGTCTTTTACCTTATATTGCTGCAAAGCTACTCGAATTATCTCTATAGCTTTCATATACCCCTCATTTACTTGTAACGGTAATATAAATAGGACGTTATATGGATCTGCCATTTCCGTATATATACCGACCTTTTCAAATACAGACTGTAATTCATACCCCGATAACTGACAGCGAGTTTGCACCGTAACCTTTAATTCATCTTGCGATGGATATTGCAAGATGGCTATTTGTGGGATAGATCGCAATCCTTCTTTAAATCGGCGTAAAAACTCAACAATTTCATCATGACCCTCTTCCTTTATAACTGCTATTGCAAAACGTGCTATATCAAGAGAAGCCATAATTGGATACGATGGGCTACTAGATTGTAGCATACTTAAATAGGCGGAAACTTTTTCTTCGCTCACTAAACGGCTATTTATATGTAAATAAGATCCCATTGTCATCGCAGGTAATGTTTTATGTGCGGAATGAACCACAATATCCGCACCATAAACTAATGCTGACTTCGGGAAGGGGTCCCCTATACAAAAATGTGCCCCATGGGCTTCATCTACTAGAACAGGAATTTTATGTGCATGTGCGTAAGCAATACTTGCCTCTAAATCAATTCCCATACCATAGTAATTAGGATGTGTTAAAATAAGTGCTTTTGCATTTGGATACTTTGTAATTGCCTCCTTAATAATGTCATCATGAACACCTACTGGTACGTTATGTACTTCATCAATCCATGGGTTTAAAAAGACCGGATTCGCCCCTGCTAATTTCAAACCATTAATGATTGATTTATGACAATTTCTTTGTACGAGGACAATATCATGTTCGCCGCAGCAAGATAAAATCATTGCTAAATTTCCAACTGTTGAACCATTAATTAAAAAATAACTTTTGTGCACGCCATATACTTCAGCTAATAATTGCTGTGCTTCATCTATACATTCAAACGGACTATGTAAATCATCTAATCCTGTTAACTCTGTTACATCAATCGATAATATGTCCTTAAACCCCCCTGAAGCTTTCTTAGGGAAGTTTAAACCATTCTTATGACCCGGAACATGAAAAGATAGTAGTCGCCTTTCTTTAAATTCCATTAACGCCTCATATAAAGGCATACGATTTTGATTCATATACATCTCTTCCTTATTATTCATTCTGTATCTATTATACAGATATTAGGGCAAAAAAAATAATAGGCATAATGCCTATTTAAAAATATGATACTTCTAATTTTCGCAGTTGTGTTAAATAATGTATATACTTCGGGTCATTTGTTTCAGTATTCACCAGATTTCTTTCGCACTCATAACATATTAAATTATTATATACATATATTCCTTCTCCTCTTTTTGTCTCACAAACGATGCAAATTTCACTTGGTAATTTCATAATCTTTCCTCCCTTTTTAAGTAAACATATTATATACCTCTATTCCTTAACAAATTTCCGGAAAATATACATCAATTTCTTATATAATATGATTTATTCTTGGGCAACGTGTTTGTATTACTTATGTATTCCCTTTACTTCTTTCGTGTACTGTTTAAAAACAAAAAAACACAAGTCAAAAGACTTGTG
>NZ_JAFEMR010000033.1:0-41273 GCF_016892495.1 Bacillus sp. RIT 809
TGATATATTTAATTAACTTTAGTTATACTTGGTTAAATAAATCGTAACAGTTAATTACCCTTTCCTATATTCTTCTCCTCACTTTGTGCTATATTTTCATTCACGACCTGCGCCCCTACTAAATCACCCGTAATATTTACAACTGTGTGGCCCATATCAACGAGCGGAGAAACCGCCGCAATGATCGGAATAATTGTTAGCGGGAGCCCTAGTGTAGAAAGTAAAATAGTCGCGGTAATAACGTCCGCACCTTTTACACCAGCACAGCCCGCTGCAAGGACAATTCCTAAAAATACAGTTTGCAGAATAAGCCCAAATGTAATCGGAATGCCATATACATTTAATGCGAAGACCGCTAAAACACCGAGCGCTGCTGATAGTCCGTTCATATTAACAGTAGCTCCAAGTGGAATGGTGAAACCAGCTACCGATTCAGGTATACGAAGTCTTTTTTGCGCAACTTCCATCGTTACTGGAAGCGTTGCGCTACTTGATGTCGTACTAGCAGCTACGAGCATAGCTGGACTCACTTGTTTGTAAAAATGAATTGGGCTTATCTTCCCGAAAACTTTCAGTACAATTGGGTACATAATGAACACAATGAGTAGCAATGATAAATAATCAGCTACTACATAGCTAACGACCGCAGTAAGCATGTCAGCTCCAAATGTGCCAACTACATGAGCAATTAACGCCATAATTCCGTATGGGGCAAATCCGATAACGAGCTCTGCAATTTTAATCATGACTCCTGATCCTTCATGCACTAATTTACGAATTCCTTTCGCTTGATCCCCAAGAAGAATAAGTGCCACCCCGACAAAAATAGCAAAGATAATAATTTGAAGCATACTCGTTTCTGAGGCTGCTTGAATGACGTTAGAAGGAAACCATTGCACGATATTATCTACAAAACTAAACTTCTCTTCTTTAAAGTTCTGCCCATTCGCAAGAAGACCTTCTACTCCTTTACCAGGGTTGATAATAAAAGCGATCACTACGCCAATGCTTGTCGCTAATACCGCTGTGACTGCATAGTAAATAAAAATCCTGCCGCCAATCGCCCTTAACATTTTCGGATTTTCAAGCCCCGCAATACCTGAGACGATACTTAAAAAAGTTAAAGGAACGATAATCATTTGTAATAAGCGAATAAATATATCCCCAATCGGCTTTAAAACAGCTACTTTCGGTCCAAATGCTATACCTAAAGCAATACCGATTAATGCCCCTATCAAAATTTTCACAGGTAAATTTTGTTTTCGCCACCACTTCATCCAAAGGTCCCTCCCTTAAGAAAACATTAAGCTAACAAAAACCCCCGATTCAAATCATCCCTCGGATCTACAACAAACTGATGGAATCCTGTAATAAATGCATTCCCCGTTACTTTCGGAACGACAGCTTCATATTTATCTACTTCTGTTACCGACAATACTTCTCCCTCAAATTTGCCGTCAGTAATGCATTCGTGGATGAAAATCTCTCCTTTTTGTAAGGCATCTTTTTCAAAAAGGGTTGCGATTCTTGCGGAAGTTCCTGTGCCACAAGGGGAACGGTCTACTTGCCCGTCTGCGAAGATCGTTACATTTCGTAAGCTAGCGTCTTCTCCTTTCGGTTCATCTGAGAAAATAACACCATATATTCCTTTTAAATCTTCTTCAAGTGGATGTTTTACTTCCATTTGACTTTCAATATAATGTTTAATTTTTCCGCCCCACGTTTGAATTGCAGATAAGTCTTTGAAATCGACTTTCAAACCAAATTCTTTACAGTCTACAACAGCATAAAATGCTCCGCCAAACGCGATATCTACTTGGAATTCATAGTCATCTATTTTGATAGGAACGTCTTTTTTATATACGAACGAAGGAACGTTTTCGAATGATACTGACTCAACTTCGCTTCCGTTATATTTTGCGTACGCAATAACTTCCCCAGCAGGGCTATCAATAATGAATTTTTGTTTTTCACCTGTCACTTCAAACATACCTGTTTCAATTCCAACTGTAATAACAGCAATAATGCCGTGACCGCACATCGTACTCCAGCCTTCATTGTGCATAAATAAAACGCCAAAATCAGCATGAGCACTTGCAGGCGGAGTAATGATACAACCGTACATTCCGTGATGTCCTCTCGGTTCATACATAAGAATCTCACGAAGATGATCCAAATGTTCCATGCAGTACGCGCGTCTTTCTAGTTGTGTTTCTCCCTTTATCACTGGCACTCCGCCCGTAATAATTCGAAGTGGTTCCCCAGCTACGTGAGCATCAATTGTTGTGTATATTTTACTAATCTTCATTTCTATCTCTCCTTCATATCTTTATACCATTTCCATTGCAAATATCATGCCAAAGTGTAGAGCGTTAATTTGTTTACATTTTTCAGAAAAAGGTGTATCCTTTTGGCAACAAATCTGTATACCACTGTCTACTTTTTTATAAAAACTTTGGGGGATACACTATGAAACAATTCGATAACTTTGCAGTTCCAACGTTGCATACACTCCTTTCTTACGTGGAAGAAGCGATTTCTATCGTAAATACGAAGGGCGTTATGTTGTACTGGAATGAGGCAGCAGAAAAAATGTATGACATAAGAAAAGAAGATATTATCGGCAAAAATGTGCAAGAGTTTTTTTCAAAGGAAGATATTATGAATTTGAAAGTTCTTGAGAGCGGGCAACCGGTTCGAGATATTTATCATCTTCCTCGGCCAGATAAGCATGTATTAATTAGTACGACTCCTATTTATGACGAAAGCAATGAATTAATTGGATCTATGTCTGTAGAAAGAGATATTACCGTAACGATTAAGTTAAATGAAAAATTATCCTCTACTTCTGAAGAATTACAGCAATTAAAGCAAATGATTCAGCATCAACAAGATGACCCCTTCAGCACGATTAAAGGAAGTAACGCAACACTTCAGCACATAATCCACAACATGAAAAAGGTAGCGAAAACCGATGCGACGATTTTAATTACAGGAGAAAGCGGTGTTGGGAAGGAGCTATTTGCCCAGGCTATTCACGAAGCAAGCCTGAGAAGTAAGCAATCTTTTATCCCGATTAATTGCGGCGCTATTCCTGCCGCCCTATTTGAAAGTGAGTTATTTGGTTATGAATCCGGAGCATATACTGGAGCCGCTAAGGGCGGAAAGGCAGGAAAGTTAGAATTAGCAAATGGCGGTACTTTATTTTTAGATGAAGTAGGCGAGCTCCCGCTTGATATGCAAGTAAAACTACTTCGCGCTTTACAAGAAAAAGAGATTTACCGAATTGGTGGGCAAACGCCGAAAAAAATAAACGTAAGAATTATTGCTGCAACGAATCGTATTTTAGAAGACATGGTGCTCAGCGGAACGTTTCGATCTGATTTGTTTTATAGATTAAATGTTTTTACGGCGCACATCCCGCCATTACGGGAACGAACGGACGATATTTCCTTTTTAACTCATCATTTCTTAAAGGAATTTTCTTTTAAATATAACAAGCCCGCTCCATTCGTTCATCAAGAAGCAATGAACAGGCTACATACATATTTTTGGCCGGGTAATATTCGCGAACTACGCAATATAATAGAAAGATTAATTGTCCTTCATGACGGGAAAGAAATACGTGAAGCGAATATTTTACAACTATTACCTTCGCAAAAATCTGTCTATCATACAGAGCGCTCACTCACTGATGAGAAAAAAAACTTAGAGAAAACTAGAATTATACAAGCTCTCGAAGACACATACGGAAATAAAAGCATCACTGCGAAAAAGTTAGGAATGTCCCGGGCTAACTTATATAAGAAATTAAAGAAGTACGGAATTACTTATGAAGTAGAGCGATAATCAGCGGTGTGTGTATGTTCATAAGCCAGTAAAAAAGTCATTTATTCATAGTGTGTAAAATTCATTGTGGAATTCAAGCCACATATTCGTTCTTGGGAGGTGCTGTGGCACCTCCTTTTCTTTTGCAACAAACGGGCCAGATTGTTGAGGGTCTCTTCTAAAATAATTGGATATTAATATTAAAATAGATGGGGATTATGAAGTCATGTACTTAAACTATAGGACGGGATTATTTATTTCCTATATAATTATAGTAAACAAAAGATAGGTTATTTAAGGATGGCTGATATGTTGAAAACAAAAACTAAATATCAAACTTGGATACGAATTTACAAACTAATTATTTTTTTGGTTATTTCACTCATTCTTCTCTTGGTAACATTATTACCTGTTAATTTATATCTGCGAGTCCTGTCAGGTATTTTTGCGTTACCTTTTATTTATATAGCATTTATACTTTCTTATTCAGTTTACCAATTTGCAGCATTTGGTGGGAATTATCAGTCAAAAATACATGATTTAATTGTTGCCAAGGTGAATTGGGGTGGAAAAGAAAAAATACTAGATATAGGAACCGGTAGTGGTTCACTGATTATTAAACTGGCAAAGACTTTTCCTAAGTCCTTTCTAACTGGAATTGATTATTGGGGCGGAAATTGGGAATATTCCAAATCCCAATGCCAACAGAATGCTGAAATAGAAGGGGTCTCTGATAGAATTGATTTTCTGAAAGCAAGTGCTGCAGAACTCCCTTTTACTGATGATGAATTTGATATAATTGTAAGCTGTCTAACATTTCATGAAGTAAAAGATAGAGAAAATAAAACTGAAGTAATTAATGAGGCATTAAGAGTATTAAAACCTGGTGGCGAGTTTGTTTTCTTAGATTTATTTATGGATGAAAAAATATTTGGAGATGAAAAAGAGCTCTTAAATGTCTTAAAGAAACATGGTGTATCTGAATTGAATAGCTACAAGCTTGCTGAAGAAATGGAGTTACCAAAACTCTTATTGAACAAAAAAGTATTAGGAAATGCAATGATTTTGAGTGGTAGGAAATAAGAATGCACTAATTCGTCCTTATAATAGCGCGGACTTCTCTATTATAAGGGCGACTACTTAATTTAACTTAACAAAGTGATGTAGCTCTATTTGTTTTTTGCATCTTTTTTAGCAACATCGTAACTTTATTTCAAACCCACACACCTAACCACAACAAAAAAATCCCCCGAAACCTCGGGGGACCCATCAAACCCTCACCGCCACCACATCCGGCACTTGCTTAGCAATCTCCTCACCAATCTTTATACTAGCCGTTGCCGCCGGAGACGGTGCGTTGCAAATATGCAGAGAATTGATGCCAGGGATAATGCAGAAGTCATCAACCATATTTCCGTTTGATAAAATGGCTTGTGCCCTTACGCCAGCATGGGTTGGCACGATATCTTTTTCTGTAAGTTCTGGTATTAGGTGCTGCAAGCTTTTTAGGAATGATTGTTTACTAAATGAGCGCACCATTTCTTTTATGCCTTCTTTCATATTGGGCATCGCCATTTTCCAAAATCCTGCGTATGTCATTGTTTCCATGAAGTCTTTAATGTCAAAGTCTGTTTTCGTATAGCCTTCGCGTTTGAAGCTTAATACTGCGTTCGGTCCTGCATGTACGTCTCCGTTGATCATTCTTGTAAAATGAACACCTAGAAATGGGAATTCTGGATTTGGAACGGGATAAATTAAATGTTTTACGAGATGGCGTTTTTCTGGGACGAGTTCGTAATATTCACCACGAAACGGAACAATTTTCATATCCGTTAATATTCCTGTCTTTTTCGCAATGCGATCACTATGTAATCCAGCGCAGTTAATGAGAAATTTCGTTTTAAATACACCTTGATTTGTCTCAATTGTTACAGCGTCTTTCTTCTCAGTAATACGCTCTGCGGTTGTTCCAAAATGTACTTCCCCACCGCTTTCCTGAATTAAGCGAGCAAACGCATAACTTACTCCTCTATAATCAGCAATCCCGCAAGAAGGAACACGGATTGCCCCAAGTCCTTTTACATGAGGTTCAATTTCAGCTAATTCTTCCTTATCTATTTTTGAAATATGTAAATCGTTTTGTAAGCCTCTTTCATATAAGTTATGTAAAAGAGGAAGTTCGTCCTTTTCTGTAGCGACAATTACTTTTCCGCACATGTCATAAGCGATGTCATTTTCTTTACAAAATTGAACCATAGCTGCGTTTCCTTCTTTAGCAAACTTCGCTTTATAACTCCCTGGTTTATAGTAAATTCCAGAGTGAATTACTCCGCTATTATGTCCAGTTTGATGATGTGCAAGTTCCTTTTCTTTTTCAATGATCGCGATTTTCGCACGAGGGAATTTTTTCGTTAAAGCCATTCCAGTTGAAAGCCCAACAATTCCTCCGCCAATAATTATAAAGTCATACATCCTACTTCCCCCTTAATAGTATAAAAGGCAGGTCTCCTTGAGAGACCCGCCGTACATATTATTTAGAAAAACAACCACGTTGACGCATTAGTTCTCTATATAAATCTTTATTTTTTTCAAATGCAGCTCTTCCGTGCATCCAAAATAAATTGTTTAACAGAACTAAGTCACCAATTGGTAATTTCAATGCATGTGTTGCTGGTGAGTTTTCAACAGAATATGATAAGTCTTTCAGATAGTTTGCTTGTTCAATATTATCTGGATAAGCGAACTGATCAATAAAACAAATACATGGTGCGTTATTCACATCAAAAAACGTTTCACGATAGACGATTTCTTGCGCATTTTTACTTGGTGGTGCTTTATACGTAACTTTAACAGATGCGAGCGAATGATTTCTAAATTTTTGAAGATCTTCCCAATCGTCTAAATGTAGTAAACGGGATTCCCCTCCTACTGCATTTTGCTCTTCAATTTTCATCATAAGAAGCCAATCTGTCGGTTCATCAACGAATGTACCGTCTGTATGAAGTGTAAACAATCGGTACGCTTGACGAAGGTAAGAATCACTACTATCTGTATCTTTCACATTAAATCTAGCATAATACGTTCCCGTCATTGCATCAAAGTTTGGCTCCCCGATTAAATGTGTTAACGCTGTTGCAAATTTCACGTAGTCTGCTGGATCTGCCGTTTCACCTTGTACCCCAATTGTAAATCCGCCCGTTTCACGGTCATGAACAATGCCGCGAATGTTATCCATAAATGATTGCCCAAAAATCTTTCTCATTCCATCAGCAAGATTAAACCGAGAATAAGGAATGTATTGTAATGACTGCTCTGAATGCTCTTTTACCTCTTCAAAAAACTGCTTAAGCAATTGCTGATTTAACACAATATGGTATAAACGCTTATGCTCTGGATGAGGAACAATCTCATATCCCTCATATTTCTTTGCAAATTTCATCTTCGTACTTTGTTCTGTAATAATCGACATTTCAATTCCTCCCTAATTTAAATATGAAGAACTTATTGACGTTTTTTACAGACAGTTATCCTTATCTTCTTATGCTGAGATTCGGTCTTACTGCCCTAACATCGA
Organism: Bacillus sp. RIT 809; assembly: GCF_016892495.1. Taxonomy (NCBI): domain Bacteria; kingdom Bacillati; phylum Bacillota; class Bacilli; order Caryophanales; family Bacillaceae; genus Bacillus; species Bacillus sp. RIT 809. The sequence continues at coordinate 7,403 of NZ_JAFEMR010000033.1, forward strand.
AAAAGCCAGTCATACGTATCCACGACATAAAATCGTAGAAACGTACAACTGGCTCATAATTACGAATGTTCTTTAATCTCTTAAAGTACAATAATAATAGACAGTTTGTATGAGAATATTTGTAAAACAGGAAAGCAAGATCGGATATAGAGAAGGCTAATTTCTCGTATGGATCTTATTAATTAAATAATAATTCAAAATATTCTAACTGTCAATTCGTTTTTTATTATTTTCTCGACATACTTTACACATTTTACAAATCCTCTTACTTTCCGCACATCCTCTTTTTTTCTCCTCTTGTTTCACAGTTTGAACTTCATTTAACTTTTTCATAGTTCTTGCCTCCTCAATAAACGAGAGCCAGTTGTATTCCCGTTAACGGAAATACAACTGGCTCTCGTTTATGGCGATATAAAGTGAAACTTTGATCAGTGGGGACGTAGTTCATCCCCACTGATCATTAGTTTTACCAATCGGGCATTTACGGGCAGTTGATCTGTGGAGATCTTACTGCGCGTTAATGCGGGATAAACTAGACAGTTTTTATGGTGTTGTTTCCTCGTACTCACGCCCAGGCTGTTCATCATTTAAATAACTTACGTATTGGCGATGTAAATCCTTTACCGCACTAACGATAGCATTTTGCGCTTTTCCTTGATAATGGTCCATAATATCTTGAACGATTTCTTCAATACCATCTTGCAAACTATGCCCTCTCAACATTTGAGCGACGAAGTCTCTACCATGCTCTGTCGCAAGCGTACATGACGCTTCAATAATGACATGATATTTATGATCTGCCTCAATTGTAATTGTTAGTGTCTCGTACATACTGCGAACAGCCATCCCTTTCGGAAGTCTCGAATGTCCTGCCATAAAAAATGTCCCTTTACGCATATTTCATCCTCCGTTACTATGTTTTTTATCGCTTATACTTGATCTACGTATACTGTCTTTATTCTTGTATAAAATTCTTTCGCCGCTTTTCCTTGTTCACGCGGTCCAGCACTAGAGTTTTTCATTCCGCCAAACGGAACTTGTGGTTCTGCTCCTGCAGTTTCTGAATTCACGTGTACCATTCCGACTTCCATATCATCAATAAACCTTTGCGATAAACTTAAATTATTCGTACAAATCGATGCACTGAGTCCGTATTCTGTATCGTTCGCTAAAGAAACTGCTTCTTCATAACTATTCACTTTAAATAAACATATAACTGGGCCGAAAATCTCTTCTCTCGCAATGCGTGCATCTTTATCGACATTTTCAAAAATAGTCGGTAAAACATAGCACCCTCGCTCCAGTTCAGATTCGCCTGGCACGCTGCCTCCATACAGTAAAGAAGCCTCTCCTTTTCCTACTTCAATCATCGATAAAATAGATTGCTGCTGACCCTTGGAAACACATGGGCCCATAAATGTATCCGGTTCTAGCGGGTTCCCAACTGTAAGAGCTTCCGTGCGCTGCAACAGTCGACCCTTGAACGCTTCATAAATGTCCTCTTCGACTATTACTCTACTTGTTGCAGTACATTTTTGCCCTGTTGACATAAACGCACCTTTTATCGCAATACTTACCGCCTTTTCAATATCGGCATCTTTTAATACAACTAACGGATTTTTTCCGCCCATTTCTAATTGTGCTTTTTTCTGAGTTTCAACCGCTGCTTTTTGAATGATGTTTCCAACGTGATTAGAACCAGTAAAGGATACCGCTTTTATATCCGGATTTCCCGTTAATTCTGCTCCAACTTCAGAGCCTTTTCCGAATACACAATTTATAACGCCTGCTGGAATGCCTACCTCATGAAAGGCATTTACAAGATGGTACACCGATTTTGGCGTAACTTCGGCCGGCTTCATGACAATCGTATTTCCGTAAATAAGTGCCGGCGCCATTTTCCACGCTGGAATCGCAATTGGAAAGTTCCACGGTGTAATTAATCCAACTGGCCCTACTGCTACACGTTTACTGTAAAGCATTGTACTTTCATTAGCAGACGGGATGAGCTCTCCGATCGGCTGATTTGCTTCCCCTGCATAATATTCAAGAATGCTAATCGCCCGCTTCGTCTCTCCTATTCCTTCCGCAATCGTCTTTCCTTCTTCGCTTGTTACATCTAGGCCAACTTCATTTACCTTTTCTTTTAAAATAGCTGCCGCTTTCCATAAATAACTTGCTCTTTCTTGAAACGATAACTTTTGCCATTTATGAAACGCTTCTTTCGCTGATGCGATTGCTACTCGTGTATCTTCTACTGAACTAAACGGGAATTCACCTAGTACTTCCCCGTTATGCGGATTATAATTTTTCACGTATGCATTCGTAGAAGGTTCTCTCCACTCACCGTTTATATAATTGAAAAACCTCATTCCCCTGCCCCCACCGTTTTTATTTTGATAGTTTCGCAATAGCAGCTTCTAAAATAGTAAGCCCTTCTTCAAGCTGTTCATCTGTTATAACGAGAGGCGGCAAGAAGCGAAGTACGTTACTATAAATACCAGCGCTTATCGTAATGACCCCTTTACTATGTGTTTCCTTCATAATCGCTTTAACCTCTTCTGCTGCTGGCTCTTTCGTCTCTTTATCTTTTACAAGCTCGATTGCAGTCATAGCACCAAGGCCTCTGACATCACCAATTAGTTCGTATTTATCTTTCCAGCTATTAAACACTTCCATCATGCGCTCGCCAATTTCTACAGCACGATTTACTAAATTCTCTTCTTCGATTACATCTAAAACAGCTAATGCAGCCGCGCAAGCAGCCGGACTTCCTGAGAAAGTACCACCTAATTGACCTGGCCCAGGTGCATCCATCAAATCCGCTCTTCCTGTTATTGCGCTCAGCGGCATTCCAGCAGCGATTGATTTTGAAAATGTCATTAAATCAGGAGCTACGCCGAAATGATCCATTGCAAATAAGCTACCCGTACGAGCGAAACCAGTTTGAATTTCATCCGCAATCATAATAATTCCATATTTATCACAAATATTTCGAACACCTTGCATGAACGTAGTCGTCGGAACGATAAATCCACCTTCTCCTTGAAGCGGTTCCAAAATAATCGCAGCGATATTATCACTTGCTACTTCCTCTAACATAAAGCGTTCGAAATACGCTAAAATTTGCGCGTCTACTTCTTCTGGTGTCAGTCCTTCTTCAGCGCGGTAATAGTACGGATATGGTAATTTGTATACTTCTGATACAAACGGCCCAAATCCATGCTTGTACGGTTTCACTTTACTTGTCAGTGACATCGTCAAAAGTGTACGTCCGTGATATGCACGCTCAAACGAAACAATCGCGCTTCTTCCCGTAGCTTTTCTCGCAATCTTCACCGCATTTTCTACTGCTTCTGCACCACTATTCGCAAACATCGTTTTTTTCTTAAAATCACCTGGTGTTAACTCATTCAGTCTTTCCGCGAGTGTAATATAACTTTCATAAGGCGCTACGTGAAAACAACTATGAATAGAAGATTCCACTTGATCTTGAATCGCCTTTACTACTTTCGGATGACAATGCCCGACGTTTTGCATACCAATTCCGCCCGCAAAATCGATTAACTCATTACCATCTACATCAGTAATAATCGCTCCTTTTGCTGATTGCACATACAACTCTGTAATATTGTAAGGCCCTTCTGGCACCGCATTTTTTCTTCTTTCATGTAATATGCTAGATTTTGTAGTTGTAATATCTTTCTTCTCTTTCAACATGGAACATTACCCCTTTTCTTATTCTTTTTCTATGCTAACTTCTGAATCTTTTATAATCGTAAAATCATTCAACTTTTGCTTATCGAACTTTCTAACTCTTAAAAAATAACTTATTATTACTAGAATCATAGCTAATAATGTCATGTAAAACTGCATACGCATATCTGCTATAAACGCTTGTGAAACAAATATCGTAATAATCATTAAAAGCGTTGCATATGTGAGATAAGGGAATAACCACATTTTCACTTTCAGCTTTCCAGCCCCTTCTCTTTCCCTCTCTCGTCTTAACCTGACATGTGAAACGGCAACGAACATATACATCAGCATCGTTACCCCTCCTGAACTATTCGCTAAAAACGCAAACAGTTTATCAGGAGATATAAATTTCAACATCGCGCAAATAAATGCAAATACGATACTTGCATAAATCGCTACAACCGGTGTCCCTCTACTATTTAACCGTGAGAAACTAGCCGGAGCATCGCCTTTTTTAGCAAGTGAAAATAACATACGCGAACTCGTATATATACCTGAGTTCATAACGGAAAGTAATGATAAAAATACAACACCGTTCATAATTTCTGCGGCTGCAGGTACCCCTGCCATATTAAATAAACTTGCATACGGAAGTTTTAATAACTCCTTATCCGTCCACGGAATAAACATAACTAAAATCGTTACCGAACCTACGAAGAAAAGCATAAGGCGCCATACTACACTATTAATAGCTCGTATAACATTCTTCTCTGGATTTTCCGATTCCCCGGCTGCAATCGCGGCGACTTCACTTCCCGATAAAGAGAAAGAAATAAATACAACGCTCAGTAAGACAGGAACAATTCCATTCGGGAAGAAGCCTCCATTTTCCGTAACCATAGCGAGACTCGGTCTCTCCACTCCCGGAACAAATCCAAAAAACATCGAAACTCCTAAAATTAAAAACGCAACAATCGCAATAACTTTAATAAACGCTAACCAATATTCAAACTCACCGTAGAGTTTTACTGAATATACATTCGTCATCGTCATTAAAAGGACCATACATAAACTCGCCAGCCATGCTGGAACCGACGGGAACCAATTGTTAATCATCACGCCTAAAAGCACCGCTTCAATTGCGATAATAATGACCCAGTTAAACCAATATAACCACCCAATCGTATACCCTGCCCACGGCCCAATTGCTTTATTCGCATACGTTGCAAAAGAACCGCTATCAGGATTTTCCGCTGCCATCTCTCCTAACATCCGCATCACGAGCACAACCATTAAAGCGCCGATAATATAGGACAAAATCGCTGCTGGACCCGTCGATTGAATAATCGTTCCACTTCCTACAAACAAACCACCACCGATAACCCCGCCGATCGAAATCATTGTTATATGCCGAGTTTTTAAATCCTTCTGTAACTCCTTTTTCTCTTTAGCCAAACAATTCACCAGCCCCTCCATTAGCGTGAATGTGCACCATACTCCATTGACAACGCTTTCTAAAAATCCCCTCCTACTTTGACTAAAAAATAAAAAGAGCCAGAAAAACAATGTACACATTTACATTGGATTTTACTGTCTCTATCCGTATGGCTCGTCCTCCTGCTAAGGAAGTTCAAGTGGAAAGAAGCTCCGCTATTCAATTGAACAAAAGTAAACTCGGGCTTGCAGGGAGGCTAATCACTGTCATCCGATAATAAGTTAATCATAATACAATAAGTCTGAATATTCAATGTTCATTTCCGCAAATTTCATGAATAAAAAAAGAAAATTCTCTTACCTCGCCACATATACTGTTCAAAAGAAAAAAGGAAGTGATCCAATGTATTACGGAACAAAGGGCTGGTACGTCGCTGAGCTTAAAAAATTAGGTGTTCGCTATCATGAAGGACGAAAACTAGAAAGTTACCGCGCACACGTATTACGCAATTTATTAATCGCACAACAAGAGACAACGAAAGAAGAGTAATTTACTAACAAAATTACTCTCGAGATATATCGTCTATTCAACAAATCCCGGCAAATCACCCATCTAAACTACCAACTAATCACACATTGATACAAACCAAAAAAAGGTCACCCACACAGGCATGCCCATCAACTTAAGAATTCAGAATTACCCCAAAATGAAAAAATAAGCTTTTTTGTCACAAGTGTAGCTTTGTAAAAAAGATTGATTAAAAACATCAAACCTCTATAGATTTCTTAGAGGTTTGATGTTTTCTTGTTGGATATTTATGTTAATCTAACGATAAACATTGTGAAGAAATGTACTTCAACTAACGGGGCAGGTTAGTTGAAGATTGCTTTGACCTTTGTTCAACAATTGGGCCATTTAGTTGAAGATCTCATCAAATAAGTAATGATATTTAAAGGAATAATTCATTCTGATAAAGAACATTAAAAAACGTGATGATAAGGAGGCGATTGTATGGCAAATCATGTAGAAAATCTATATAACTATCATGTATGGGCAAATCAACGGATTATTGATCATCTTAAGACACTTTCTCCTGAGAAATATCAAAAGGAAATGAAAAGTGTCTTTTCTTCTGTTTCAAAGGTTTTATCTCATCTCTATTTGGTGGAATATGGATGGCTTCATACCCTTGAGGGTCAGAGTATGAATGAAGCAATGCAATCTTCATTTCAAATTCAAGAAAAGATTGAGAAACTGCCCATTGAAGACTTAGAAACGGAATTTCACACTTTAACATCCCGGTTTAAAACCTTTTTGAACAGACAGGAAGATATGGAAAAGAGAATAATGTTGGATAATCCATGGGCAGGATTAAGAGAAACAAGTATATCTGAAATGGTCTTACACGTTGTGAATCATGGAACCTATCATAGAGGGAATATTTCAGCTATGTTACATCAGTTGGGTGATTCTTCAGTTATGACTGATTATGCTTTTTATTGGTATTCTTGAAATGTTATTCATTAAGGCTCAGTAAAATAATCAAACTTTTTTATAAAAATCTCATACTTAGCTAAAAAGGGTAACTCCATTTTGATCAATCTTTATTCAAAATGGAGTTTTTGTATTTGTTGTTAAATAAAAAAGGATAATCAGCCTCATAATGGACTAACTATCCTGTAATTTATTAATTTAATAAACGGGTGACCTTTCCTATTCACAAACAAGAATTTGTCTAGAAAATGATCCTTTTCTTGTGATACAGCGATCTGTAATTTCAAATCCTGCTTCATGGATCATGTCGTCCATTGTTTCCATCGTAACAACGACTACCTTTTTTGCAATGCGGCGCGCACTTGAAAGAATGGAGAACTGGTCTTCTGGTGTTGCGTGCGTAAATAGGTCGTACGGCATATCGATAATTGCGACGTCGTAGTTCTCAGTAAGTTCTTCAATCGGGCCATTTGTTACTGTTCCTTCAAACCCGAAATGTGCGATGTTTTTTCTCGTTCCAAGAACTACAAGTGGATTTATATCTCTACCAACGATGTTAATCCCCATAGAAAGTGCTTCTACTACTACTGTTCCAATGCCGCAGCACGGGTCAATAGCTCGCACTCCATCTGGGTTTGGCACAGCGATATTTGCGACAGCTCTAGCAACACGTGTGCTCAGTGATGTCGAATAGCTATGCGGTTTTTTTATATGATGATACCAAACCGGATCACTTTCTACATAGTGTCCGAAGTACCAGCGTCCTCCAAGAGGAACAATCCCGAATACACGCTCTGGATTACGAACATCCGCTTCTCCTTCAATATGCATGCCAAGGTCTCGTTCAATAAGGCGTCTGTCCCCATATTCAATTTTATTTTCTTTACCAAGATCATTGATTTTAACGAAGATAACTTTGAATGTCGCTCCCGCTAAATCGATTTGTTCCACTTGTTTTAAAATGCTTTCTAAGTCGTCCCCTTCATACATAACCTCGACGCGCTCTTTAATAAACGGACTTCTACTCGGAGCAATCTTGACTTCACTTTTTAAAATATTAACGTGAGACTCCATCCCAAAGAACGAGCGCATTTCCAAGTAACATAAAGCACGCTCCTCTTCGCGAAACGCATACGTATATATACATGCAGGTGTTTTACTATAATTACTCAATCTATTATCATCCTTTATCGTTTAAAATTGTTATGATCACAATTACTCGAATACTATTTATATAAAATTAAATGATATCACATGCCCGAAATAAAGAGAAACCTTTATAATTTGTTTTATAAATAAAAAGAGACTGCCTATGGCAATCTCTATTATTTATTAACGGAAAGAAGATACGTCATTACCCATTGCTTCGTAGTAATCTAAAATACCTTGATAAATAGCTTCTGCTGCATGTTGTCTCTGTTCCGGTGTAGCTATTTTATTTGCATCACTTGCATTATCTACAAATGCTAATTCTGCTAATACAGCTGGCATCGTATTTTCTCTAATTACATATAAATCACCTGGTTTCACACCACGGTCTTTTGTTCCAAGTGCTGCTACAAGACGTTTTTGAATTTTTTCTGCTAATAAACGACTTTCTTCTGTATTTGGATTAGTTGCTCTTGTCGTTGCTGACTGATAATAGAACGTTTCTGTACCTTGTCCATCTTTATATTTAGAACCATTAGCATGGATACTTACAAAAATATCTCCATTATTTTTCTGTGCAAACTCTACTCGTTTTTTCAATGAATCTGTTGAGTCTACTCCTGGACGAGTATCATCTGTACGAGTGAATAACACAGTAAACGGTGTCTTTTTCTCAAATATTTTCTGTAATCGTAATGATACATCTAATACGGTTTGACTTTCTTTCTCATAATAACCAGGATTCCCCGAGTCAATTCCACCATGCCCCGGATCAATAATAATTGCTTTTCCTTCTAAGAAATTACCTTGTTTTACTGGGTTTAATTGATTTTTATCTACCCATTGGAAGCCACTATTTGTACGGATACGAATCCAGCTATCTTTTTCTTCAATAACCGTTACTGTTTGCGATCCATATTTCCCTACCACTTTAGAAGAATGTGTAGCTTCTGCATACGCAGTAAATCCTTCATTAATAGCTTCTTTTTTTTCTGTTAAAGGTGTCCATTTCTCACCTTTACTCGTTACAATTTTAATCCATCCATCACGCTCTTCTTTTACTACAACCGTTTGTGGATCATGTTGCACGTCAGTGATTCCTGATGATAAAGATGGTTGGTGATATGTAATAAACTTGCGATCTATATACATTTTCTTCTCTGTTTCTGGTTTACTAACATTATCATTATTTTTGCTTAGCTTGTCCGCTTTATACGTCATTTGTGCAGCTTGTTCACGTGGTATAGAAAGATCTGGACTCCAAGTTGTCTTCCCTGTACCAGCAGAAATCTCTAACGCTACTAAAATATTTGCTGCTTCGTTACCGAAATGATTTTCTAAGTCAGTAAACTTATTCGTCACTGGGGCTTGTACTAAACCTTTTAATTTATAAGCCTTCACAAGCATAGAAGCCATTTCAGCACGCGTTACTTTTCCGTCAGGATCAAATACCCCTTCGCCTCGTCCTGCAATAATATTTTCTTTTTCAATTGCTGCAATGTACTGAGCTGCCCAATGATTTTTTGAATCGTTAAAAGATGGCTTCGCAGCTGGATTAACGTTTAATCCAATTGCTTTCGCTACAATTGTCGCTGCTTCAGCACGTGTTAAAAGACCCTGTGGTGCAAAAGTACTGTCCGTCATACCACTAATTACATTTCTCTCTACTAAATAGTAAATTGCGTCTTTTGACCATGCGTTATCTGGAACATCTGAAAACTTCTTCGTTTCTGCTAAACTACTAATTGGATATACCAATAAATTTGCTGCTAATATACCTGCAGCGATTGCTTTGTACTTCATGAAAAACAAATCTCCTCTCAAAACCTCACATTATACAATTCTCTTAATCAAACTAATATTAAAAATATTAACTGGTAAATAACTCCTACAATAGTTTATAACATTCTATCCCTATAGTAAATACGTTTCCTATACATATTATTAAAGATGAATATATAGGGAATAATAAATATAGATACAATGAAACGATACTCATTATAGACGTCCATCCCCACTAATTATTAGCCCACATCCATCATAATTTTTACGTATTTTCGAATTTTGATGTGGGCGCCTTACTATATCGGGATATAATTCAATTACTTAAAATTGTCTTCTTCATATTTTCTTCCTTCTTCTAAAGGAAGTTTTTTCTCACTAACTAGTTTCGCTTCTCCCGTATCGAGATTTGTTTGGAAAGTCGAAAAGTACCACATTCCTTCTCCGTTATCGTAATTTCCAACAAGAAATTTCCCCTTATCTAAAGCTTTAAAACAAGTTCCTGCAATACCTAGGTCCCCTTCGCCAATTCTCACTTCGAGTACTTTCCCTTTATGAATATAGAAAACTTTCGCTGTAGATAAATTAGAAGATTCACGCTGCAACGCTACAAAAAAATCTGGTGTACCTTTACTAACAAAGCCATTTTTTCTAGACGTATTAAATGTAAACTCTCCAATTTGTGCCTCTTGCAAATATAATGTCGCACTTGTAGATTGTAAGGCAAGCTGATATTCACCTGTATATATTTGATCCCCTTCTTGTGCACCGACCCAAACTTCTTTTTGCGTTTCATGCTGTTCGTTATTCGCAAATACATGCAAAGTATACGTTTCATCCTCAGTAGAATTCATGGAAACAGTATAACGACTTTGCACTTGCGGATTTATTTGTGATCCTTGGATTTTTCCACTCTCTTTTTTCTTTTCCTGGGTATCCTCTACCTTCGTCACTTCTTTTTCCCCTACGCTTTCTTTAGAACATCCACTTAACGCTAAACTTACAACGATACTACCCATCAATAGTTTCTTCATCTTATCCCCCAAATAAAAAGCTGATTAAAAATAATATTTTCAATCAGCCCTCTCTATTTTCTATGAAATTAGTCTTCAATTAAATTAGACATTACATATGCATACACTAATGCTTCTGTATGAGCGATGGAGCTTTCATGTGTACGTTCAAATGCATGAGAAGAATCGATACCCGCTCCAATTAGCGCATGTTTCACATCAAATCCAGCACGAATCGCAGCTGATGCATCTGATCCGTAGTATGGATAAATATCTACTTTATATTCAACATTATTCACTTTCGCAAGTTCAACTAAATGTTTACGTAATGCATAATGGTATGGGCCACTAGAATCTTTCGCACAAATAGATACTGTATATTCATCAGATGCTTGGCCATCACCTAACGCTCCCATATCAACTGCTAAATATTCAACAGTTTCTTCTGGGATGTTAGAGTTACCACCGTACCCGATTTCTTCATTATTAGAAATTAAGAAATGTGTTGTATATGGTAATGTTACCTTTTCATCTTGTAATCTTTTAATTAATTTTAATAGAATTGCTACACTTACTTTATCGTCTAAATGACGTGATTTTATGTATCCACTCTCTGTAATTTGAACGCGTGGATCAAATGAAACGAAGTCTCCTACTTCAATTCCTAACTCACGTACTTCATCTGCTGAAAAGACACGCTCATCAATACGAACTTCAATATTTTTCTCATCGCGCTTCGCTTCCCCTGCATCTTTGTACACATGGACAGAAGTTTGATGCATTAAAATTGTACCTGTATACTTCTTACCGTTTGACGTTTCAATTTCGCAATATTCCCCTTCTACAGAGTTCCAACGAAATCCACCAATCATAGATAGACTAAGACGGCCATCAGGCTTAATTTCTTTCACCATTGCACCTAACGTATCAACGTGTGCAGTTAATAAACGATGCTGCTCATCATTCTTCCCTTTAACCGTTAAAATAAGAGCGCCTTTATTATTACGCTTCGTCTCTACATTCCACTCACTTACATAGTTTTCAATAAAATTAATAATTTTCGTCGTATTCCCAGATGGACTCGGAATAGAGACAAGCTCTTTAATCAATTCCATCGTTTCTTTTGCATGATGTGCCATTATCGTTTCCTCCTCATTTTCTCTACTATTCAGTATACAAAATTTACTAGGAAACCTCTACTCATATAGTTCAATTTTCTAAATTATAATAAAATTCACTTTAACAAAAAAACATAGCGCAATTCACGGGCGCTATGCTTTTCCTATCAAACTATTCTTCTGAAACATCTAATAAATAAATGCCTCTTACAAACCCACCGCGCTCTTCTTCTTTCTGCTTACGAATACGCTCTACATCTTCAATTGTTGCACCTTCTGCGCGAGCTAATGAAACAATAACTTCAAGTGCATCTGCAAGTGAATCTAACGCATGTTCACGATCTTTCATCGAAGCAAACTCACGAATTTCTTCTGTACCAATTTTCGCTAACGCTTGTATGTAAGCTTGTCCTGTTAATTTTTGTGCTGTATATGTTTTTCCAGACATTAAAATTTTCTCTGGGACACGATCTCTTACTAACTTGTTATAAGTTACCATCACTTACCCTCCTATTTTTAATAACACCCGAGCTCTGCTTTATAGAAAAACCACTCTTTTTTCACACAAGCACTTAACATATCAATTCCTGATCCGTGCGCCCTTACTAATGGAAAGAAGTAATGCTCTAGTTCTTCTTTCTTATCGCCGTATAAGGTTTGATACTCATCAGGAATCGCCTCCTTTTTCACATCCCGTTCTTTCTTCACTTCACCAGAGAAAGCAACAGTTGGATGTCCCTCAAAGAATAATGCAGTCCGTACCGCAAGAGATGGTGTACTATGCAAAGCATAATATGTAAGTAAAATCATAACGATAACACCGATAATTTTCTTCATTTATTACTCCTAAAAAAAGTGCTAACACAATTATACTAAAATGTGTTAGCACTTTCTTCCCTTTATCTCGAATTAACGGGCAGTAAGACTAATAATCCGCGTGGGATAAACAAATCCCCCGCGGATTAAAGTTTCACTTTATTCCCCTTTAAATGATGGTAGACGCTTTTCTAAAAAAGCAGCAATACCTTCTTTATGATCTGCTGTTTGTCTCATCGCATATTGACCGCGTTTTTCAAGCTGCAGCGTTTGTTCTAAATTAGAGCGATTCACTTCACATAAAATTTGTTTCGTTTGGATCATCGCCTTAATCGGTTTTTGTAACCATTCATTAATTTTTTGCTTCACAGCCGTTTGAAAATCCTCACCGATTACTTCATCAATTAAACCGATATCTAGCGCTTCTGTCGCTGATAATTTCTTCCCTTCCCAAATGATCTTCTTCGTCATATTTTCACCGACGCGCTTTTGAAGGAAGAAATGGCCACCACCATCTGGAATTAAGGCGATTCCAATAAAGTTCATCGCAACAACTGATGATATATCTGCCATGACATAATCAGCTGTTAATGCAATACTTAATCCAAGCCCAGCAGTCGGCCCATGAATTGCACTAATAACAAGCTTTGGCATCGTATATAACGTCACAACGATTTCAGAAATTGTATTCATGATGCCTTCAAACTTACTTTCATCATTACTTGAAAGCATGGATTTAATATCTCCACCCGCCGAAAAACCACGGCCACTTCCGCATAACACAACAACGTGAACAGAACTTTCCGCCACTTCTTTCAACTTTTGTAATAACTCTTTTAACGTTGGCTCATCTAATGCATTTAACACCTCTGGACGATTGACCATAACCGTTGCTACGCGCCCTTCATATTTCACAACAACAGATTCTGTTTTACTTGTTACTTCCATTATATATACCCCTCTTTTCCACATAAAGATTATACTTATATAATTATAGAAAGCAGGTGAAAAAACCTTCTTTTTTTCTTAATTTTCTGTCTAATAATCCCGTAATTTGTACATAGTCCTGAATAAAACATACAATCCCGTTACAAAATATAGCAATTAACGTCGGTTTATCCACACCTTTCATCTATTTACCATTACAATGAAATGGTGTATTCTTAAGTTTGATACATAAAAACAAATATTGAAATTCATTCGCCTTACGATAAAAAAAGGCTCGTATCCCCTCAATCGGGTGCTGATAATAAAAGAATGAAGAACTGGAGGAATATATGGTTAATACGTTGAAACAGGCGAATAACTCCTTCCCACATGTACTGCTGCTATTCATTGTATTTCAACCAATTTTAGATTTATTAACATCTTTTTCAATCTACATATTACACATGAGCGCAACTGTCGGAATCGTAGTCCGTTTCGCCTTTATGCTTCTTGCATTAGGGTATCTACTTCTTCATTATAAACAACAAGATGCAAAAAAGTATATTCTCTACTTATGCCTACTTGGACTTGTACTCGCCATCGGCCTTGTTAATAATTTAATGGTCAAATCTCCAATTTCATTTGGCGAAGAAGTGAAATTTATTTTAAAAAGCGTATATCCATTTGTATTACTGTTTGGATATATCATCGCCTTTAAAGAATTAAAAAATAAAGAATATACGTTTCATAAAATCATTACCTATTTCTTATATGCAACTTTAATCTTAAGTATCTCAATGATTGTAGCCATGTTAACTAGTACAGATTTTCCAAGCTATCCAAACGCAAAAATCGGTTCAAGAGGTTGGTTCTTTGCTGGAAATGATTTAAGTTCTATTTTTGCAATTATGTTCCCAATCGTTGTGTTATATTCGATCCATAAAACAACTTCTTTCTCGAAAATCTATTACTGGATTCCAACAATACTTGCGATGTATGCAAGTATTATGATCGGAACGAAAGTAGGATATGGTGCAATTGTTCTAACACTTGGTATCGCCCTTTTATTCTTATTCATTGAATATTTAATTCATCGAAAAAAAGAAGGTAAAGGATTCACATATCTTGTAAACACAGTTATTGCTGCTATCATATTAGGAGGGTTACTTGTACTTACACCACATACTCCTATCGCAAAAAATATGACCATCCATTTACAAATATATGAATACAAAAAATCACTACAAGAAGAAAAAGAAGGAAAAGTAATTACAGAAGAAGAACATAAGCAAGGCAAACTAACAGACTCTGAAATGAAAAGTCTAATTTACAGTGACCGTGACAAACTTTTAAAAGTGTACAAACAATACTATAAAGACGCACCACTATCTCAAAAACTATTTGGAATGGGCTATGCTGGTAACTATACAGTGAAAGTAAAGTTAGTCGAAATGGATTTCCACGACCTATTCTTCGCATTTGGGATCGTCGGGTTCCTTATGTACTTACTACCAATTCTTTATTTCGGTATAAAAATATTCATTCGTATTATCACAAACTTCAAGAAACTACTGAGCACAAAACATATGCTGCTAGCTAGCACACTCGTCCTTTCGCTCGGCATTGGCTTTATGTCTGGCCACGTACTAACAGCGCCAGCCGTAAGTATTTTCTTCGCTGTGATACTTGCTTATATGATTGTTGATTTGGAAATTGAATAATGAAAAAAGAAGGTGCTCCAAAGAGTCAGTTACACTGGCTTCTGGAGCACCTTTTCTTTTCCTATAAATAGAAAAAATAAAAAGCGTTCAAAAGTAGCTATTCAGCTACCTTTGAAACGCCTTTTTTATAACTCATATATTACTTAATGATGTTTTTAACAGTAATGCTTTCGAAAGCAGCAAGTTTGTTACCATTGTTGTCAGTAACTTTAACGCCGTCTTTACCAGGTTTTACTGTAAGTGTTTTAGCAAGTTCTTTGCTGTCTAATGCACGGTTGAACGTGAATGTAACTTTAGAATCTTTCACGTCAGTTGCATTTACAGTAATTTTGTTTTCTAACTCAGCAGCATTTTTACCGTCAAGAAGAACGATGAAGTCTGCTGCGTCAACATTTTTAACAGCTTCGCTGAAAGTTAATTCTAATTTCTGACCATCTACAAGCTCAGCTTTTTCTACTGTTGGAGCTACATTTTCAGTAAGTTCAACATATAAATTAGCTGCTTCAGCTGCTTTTGCTTCTACAGATTTAGTGATATCTTTAACACCGTTTACAGATACAGCATATTTACCAGTAGCTTCTACTGAATCAGCTTTTAATGTAAGTTTTACTGTAGCTGTTTTAGCTTCGTTGTTAGTTAATACAGCTTTTTCTACTTTTGCACCTTCAATTGCATAGTTTGCTGCATTTGTAGCTGAAGCACCGTCAACTTGACCAGCAAATGTAATGATTACTTCATTGTTTTTAGCAGTAGCATCAACACTGTAAGTAAGTTCTTTAACTTCATCTTTAACTGTACCTACATCAAAAGTAAGTGATTTTGCTTTTGTTGCATTACCAGCAGCATCTTTAGTAAGTCCTGCACCGAAATCAACTGTCCATTTTCCAGTTGCTAGTGTTGATAAATCAACTTTAACAACTTTTTTGTTTTTGCTGTCTACTGCAGCTGTAACATTAATATCAGGTGTTGTAGTTACATAATCCTTAACTAAAGTACCTGCTACTGGAAGTTGTTTAGTATCTAATGCTACATCTTCATTGTAAGTTAATACAAGAACTTGTTTTTTATCTTCAGTTACAACTTCATGCTTAACTAGTTCTGGAGCTACTTTATCTTCTTTAAGAGTAACAACTACTTGTTTTTTGTAGTCTTTCTCTAATTTAGCGCCAACGCTATCAGTTGTACCAGCTTTAACTTCGAAATTATTAATTCCATCTACTAAGTTAGCTGTTACGTAAGCAATTTTGCTGTTGTCTTTATCTAGTTCAACTTTTGTTGCTTTCTCGCCATTTACAGTAATACCAGCTTCTAATGCTGTTGCTGTAAAGTCTTTAGAGAATGTTACTTTTAATTGGTTGTTAGAAACAGCTTCTACACCTGTTACTTGTGGTGCAGTTTTATCGATCGCTTGTTTTTTCACTTTTACTTTTGCTGGGTTTGGAGAAATTAAGTTACCAGCAAAGTCAGTAGCACCAACGATTGTTACTACAGCTTCAGTGTTTTCTTTAACTGCAGATAAATCGATAGTTGCGAAGTTGTCGCCTGAGTTAAATGATTTTAAAGTTGCACCTTGTGTTCCAGTTACTTTACCGATGTCTTTAACTGGCTCAGAGAATAAAACTTTAGCAGTGTTTACATCTACATATTCTACACCTTTAACTTCTGGGCGTGCTGTATCTTTGTAAGTGATTACTTGTGTAAATTTGCCAGTTTTTACTTTAGCATCAGCTTTCGTTTCAACTGGGTTTACAACTAATACAACGTCTTTAACATCGTTTAATTTTTCGAAAGTTACTACAGCAGTTTTGTTATCGCTAGAAACAGTGATATCTGTAGCAGGTGCACCTTCTAAAGTGAATAATTTTAAAGCTTCAGCTTTTTTAGCTAAATCTTTTGTATCAATGTTAACTTCAGTACCGAACTTAACTTCTACTTGTTTAGCATTGATTGGAGTTGCAGAAACAACTTTTGCTTCTGGTTGTTTGTAGTTCATTGCATTGTAAATGAACTGAGCAGCTGCTTCACGAGTTACAACACCGTTTGGATTGAATTTGCCTTCACCTTCACCAGATACAAGACCTAAGCTTGCAAGAGTTTCGATTGAAGATTTTGCAGTTGCCCAAGATAAGCCGTCGATGTCACTGAAAGTTGCCTTATTGTTTTCATCAGCTTTGAAACCGTATGCGTTAACAAGAAGCTGTGCCATTTGTGCACGAGTTAATTTTTCGTTTGGACCAAATTTGCCTTCGCCTAAACCAGCCATGATTTTGTTAGCTTCAGCAGCTGCGATGAATTTAGCATACATGTTGTCTTCAGCTACATCTGTGAATGGAGTTTTTGTTGTGCCAGTTTCAAGACCTTTCGCTTTTACCATGAAAGTAGCTACTTGAGCACGAGTTACATCTTGACCTAAACCGAATGTGCCATCACCTTGACCTGCGATAATTCCTTTTGCAGCCATTTCGTTGATTGCTTTTGTATACCACTGACCACTTTGAACATCCGTGAATGCATTTTCAGATGCAGATGCAGCAACTGGTGCTACTACTCCCGCTACCATTGCAGCTGTCATTGTACCAGCCATTAATTTGTTAAAAGACTTATTTTTTGCCATTGATTTATTTTCCTCCTTGAGAAATATAATACTAGCTTTAGAAATATGTATTTGAAAAACTAGTGATTTACTAAATTCATATATTAATCTACAAACACTTTTTGGAGATTAGTAATTTATCAGCCATAATAAATACTATCTTTTTCCAAAAAGTTAAACCATGTATATAATACGTCATAATTCTTTTTTTTAAAAGAATTTTTTATCGCATAATTCGACAAATTCGAAATGTTTGTCGAATTATATTTTTATCAACTTTTCTACTATGTAAACGTATATACATCGCTTGTATTTAATATATAAATAGCATTATAGCACATAATATAAATGAAATGACAATTTAAACTCTTTAAAATTATCGACACCGTTCGACATGATGCGCTTTATTTTTGTTTTTTTGTCGAATTATTTGTTATTTTTTTCTATAAAGTGGGATTGTTTTCATTAATTTGCTATTAAATAACATTTATTATGTTCGACACACAAAAAGACTGATCACCTTGTCATTTTTATAAAATGCATCTAGATGATCAGTCTTCTCTTTTTTATTAGTGTTTTACATACTCTACATTTTCTTTTGCAATATAAGCTTCATTTACAGCAGGGTCATCAGAAATAATTTTAACCCATGCTTGTCCATTTATCGTTTCTTCGCCTGTAATCGTAACGACTTTATTTGCCGTTAAGTTATACAGTCGTTCATTCGATGTACGAGGGTCTTTTTTCACTTCTACCTTATTCGTTACACGTGCAAGTTTATATTTGTTGTACTCTTTTTTACCTAAGTACGAATCAAAACGGAACATATGCCCTGCTACTTTTTTACCCCAGTTTGCATCAGATGCATAGTTCATATTTAAACCACCAGCTTTATCACCTGTATATGCTGCATTATAACGCCAATGTCCTGGATTTAAATACCATTCATTCATGTATACTTTTGCAGCATGTTCAATACAATCTTCTTTTGAATTAAATGTTTGACCGTTACCAAATGGACTGTCATCCGTTGCCTTTAAACCAAATAAATTATTTTTCTCTCTTGCAAGCCTGCTTGTCCCATACTCACTCTCATGAGCTGCTAATGAATATAGGAATAATGCATTTACATTATACTTGCTTTCTACTTCTTTAAATTTCTTTCCTAAACCGATTAATGGGGAATCTGCTCTAACTGATTTTATATAACTATCTAATTGTTCTGCCGTGTACTCTGTTTTCGTACGTAATGATACGTAATTAAAATATTGATAGAACGTTTCATTTCCAAATATCTTTCCATCTATACTCTCCAGTTGTTGTCCTGGTTTCATGAAGGCAGGTACCGCGCCATATCTATAGCTTGCATATTTTGGGTTCTTTTCAAACTCATAATACCTATGATATAAGTAACCATCAGTACCAGCATAATAATATGATTTTTGCATTTCTTTTTCTGGAATTAAATTAACTTCATTTTTCTTCACATAACCTGTTAAGTCAGAGAGTTGTACTTTCACACGATCTTCTCCAACTTCTAACACTTTAAATTCCGTTCCGTACTCAAGGTATGTATATACTGTTTTTAAATTATCACCGTAAACATTAATTGTATTTCCAGTAACTCTCTTCGCCGTTGCAAAGCCGTCTTTAATCCATACGTATTCATTTTCATATTTCACTGCATTGATGCCTTTATTTTGTGCAGCTGTAACAGCTTCTTTATATGTAGTGTAACGCTCTACTATTTTCCCTGCATCATTTAACAATACATAATTCTTTGTTTCTACAGGCGTTTCTCCACCGTTGTTACCAATTTTATCAAGCATTAAGTTCAGCATCGCCGAAGCCATACCTCTTGTCGCTGATAAATGTGGTCTAAAGGTATTATCTTCTGGATAGCCTTTAATAATTTGAGTTGCTACCATAACTTGTACATGTTCTTTATAGTTAATACGATTCGTATCAGCAAATGTAAGCGGACTTACAGTTACTTTAACCTTTTTATAATCTAGCGCCTGTTTTACCATTACAGCCATTTCTTCACGTGTAATCACATCACCAGGTGCAAAAGCCTCAGGACTACGCCCCTTAATAATTCCCGCTCCGAATGCTCTACTTACACCGTCATATAAGCCGTATGATTTTGGCACATCATTAAAATTCGAATCTGCTTGTGGAAGTTGTAACGCTTTTGCTATTAATGTAGCAAACTCTGCTCTCGTTATCTCTTTATCTGGTAAATAAACATCATTTCCATACCCTGACATAATCCCTTTATTAATAAGAGAACGCATATGCTGCTCAAATTGATGACCTGTAATATCATCGCTCGCCGCATAACTTGAAATAGGAGCTAAAAGCAATGACCCCGTTAACGCAACTGCTGTAATACCTTTTGAAAATTTCTTCACGGTTATCCTCCTCGTAATCTATGAATTTATCATTCCAACACCGATTATATACTAATTATATAAACATGATAAATAAAAATTAATATAAAGCCTTTTTAAAATACGTATTTTATTATATAAGAATAATATATAAATTAGATATTATTCTTTCGTACCTCTTTCCTTTTACAACCGTGAAATCCTTTATGATATAATGGCGTAGTTATTTCTGTTTATATAGAAATAACTACAAAGATATTACATACTACGGAGGATAACTATGCCTAGATTATATGCATTTGCATTTAAATCACTGCAAATATTAACAGTATTATTTTTTGCAATGACTCTTATTTTCTCATTGCAATATTTAATAACTGAACCGAAGTACAACACCTTTTTACTTGTAGTTGCACTCATGATTGTTCTAATCGGTATCGTATTCATTTCCATTATCGTGAACCGGTTCTTTACTCAAACACAATTTCTCATATTTCTTTGTTTACTAGCATTCATACTGCGCCTTGCATGGGTGTTAACAATCCATACAAATGTCGTACAAGATTTCGCACAAATGTATAACGGAGCAGTTGATGCAGCAAATAACAATTTCTCATTCGCGGACAAAACATACTTCACTACTTGGGTATATCAATTAGGGTTTACTATGTATCAAGCTGGTGTTATAAAATTGTTTGGCGAAGGTGTATTGGCGATTAAATTACTAAACATACTGTATTGCACTGGCATTACGTACTTTATATATCGCATAGCTTCGCATCTATTTAACGAATTTAGCGGTAGAGTCGCAGCACTTATTTTCGCAACATACATCCCTAACATTATGATGACTTCTGTTTTAACAAATCAGCACCTCGCGACATTTTTATTCTACGCTGGTTTTTATCTTCTCGTAAAAAAAGGAATCTCGCATTCGTATGCATGGATATTTGTTAGTATTCTTATTGCATTTGGCGATATTATGAGACCGATTGGTATTGTTATTTTACTAGCGCTCATTCTTTTCTTACTTATCACTCATGTAATTGGTGATCAAAAAATAAATAAAAAAATGGTCGTATCAAAGTTAATTGGTATGCTTGGCATTTATTATATCGTGCACTTTATCTTTAGCTATACATTAATTACTACAGGGGTTACACAATATCCATTATCTAGTCGCGACCCTTATTGGAAATTTGTAGTCGGATTCAATCCTGATACAACAGGTGGATTTTCTTTCCCTGACCATAAACTTGTTTTTCAATATCCAATTGGCGAGGAACGTTTCGAAATTGAAAAACAACTCATTACAGAAAGAATTGCCGATAAAGGACAGCTATTATTGTTATTCAAGAATAAATTTAAAGTTATGTGGGGAGATTATGACGCATCCATTTATTGGGGGCTAGAAGGATATGCAAAACCCGAATTATCAAGATTACTATGGACGTTAGAAAAATTATCTTACATAAGCATTTGCATATTTGCTTGCATAGCCTCCATCAAAACGATAAAAGAACAAAAAAATAAAACGTTACTATTCTTCTCCCTATTAATTTTAGGTTACGCGGGAGTCCATATATTTATTGAGATACAATCGCGTTATCGTTACTTTATTATACCTACGTTTATGATTATGCAAGGTTACGGCGTCTATCTCATTACGCAATATATGAAAAAAAGATTTCAACGTAAAGAAGTACACTAACAAAAAAACACTCTACTTTTTCTGTAGAGTGTTTTTTTCTATATGATGAATAAGTTTCTTTACTGCTTGTTCGCCTTGTAATTGAAGCTCATCTACTCTTCTTTGCAAAGATTGCTGTATTTCCTCATGCTGCGTCACTTGCTTTTTAGCAATTTTATATAAATCTTCGGCACTCCAGTCTCCATCAACACTTCCTATAACAGGTTGATTCACCTGTCTTAAAAATGAATCAATTTTTGGATCGTATGAAATCCCAACCATCGGTGTTTTCGCAACAGCAGAAAAAATAAGAGCATGAAGACGCATACCAATTAAAAGTGAGCACTCTGATAAAATAGATATTTTCTCATCAATATCCATTTTATATGGAAGCATATACGTCTCTTCTCCCATTAAATCCACTACCTCACGCGAAGCATTTTGATCAAACGGACCATGCATTGGGACAAATAAAATTTGGTACCCTTCTTGCTTTAACTTTTTTAAAGCAACCGCTAACTTTTTTATATAATCTTCTTTTGCATTCCAGTGACGTACACTAACTGCAATGATTTTCCCGTGCAGAGAATGTGTTTGTAACCACTCTGATTGTTTTTTTTGTTTCCATGTTAAAACTGGATCTGGAACCAGTTCAATATCCCTTTTCATGCCAATTTCCTTTAAGTATAAAAATGAATCCTCATCTCGAACTGATATATATGCAGCTTTCGACAAATGCCATTTAACTAATAATCGATTATGCCTTTTTGTAATCGGCCCTATCCCTTGTGAATAAATGTAATATGGTTTTTTTAACATACGAGCAAACCACATAATGCCCGTATAGTATAAAATACTTTTCACACTCGTTTTATCTTGGAGGAGGCTCCCTCCACCACTAATAAGCCCATCACTTTTTCTAATTGCATTATAAACCGATTTTATACTCCAACGATCTACCGCTTCAACTCCGTACATTTTCCTTGTATAGTCAGGGTCATTTGACAGCACAACGAGTTCAATATTCGGATTCTCTTTATGTAACGATTCAATAATCGATTGTAGAATAGCTTCGTCTCCAACGTTATAAAAACCATAATATCCTGATAAAACTAACCGCACTCTTAATCTCCTCCAACATTTGGTAACCAATTGTTTCATCCATCATAACTGGCACCAACTCCTTACCTAAAAAACGCGATACATAAACAAATATCCCCTCAATACGCCCGTCCGAATTCCAATTCTAAAATTTCATAGTTCTATATTTATTTTTTCAAAAATGGTATTTGTTTTGTTGATATCCAGTTTAATTTCAAAGCACATATCCCATACAAAATTGTTGCAACAACAAATGCTACACTACTATATAATAACGCAATAATTCTTGAAGATGTAACATTTATCATTGTAGATAGTTCATATAATCCTAATCCTAAAATACAAGATAATCCTATTACAGTGAAAAATCTCCCTATGTGCATAGAATAGGAAAGATATTTTCGAATGTATAGATGATTTACGATACAGATTAACACATATATAACCAATGTACTATACGCCGCTCCATCTATGCCAAACTTTCTTGTTAACTCTATGTTTAACAATACTTTCACAAAACTCGCTCCGACAACAATCCACGCGGCTTGTGCAGAACGATTAATCCCTTGTAAAACTCCTATCGATAATATCATAACCGATGTAAAATACGAACTACCAATCATAACAGCTAACATACCGCTTCCCTTTGCATCTGTGAACAATCCCACATTTAATGGAACTGTTAATGCCATTAACCATATCGTTAACGGGGCTGTTAGCACATGCATGAGTAGATTTGTATTTTGAACTGTTGTTTTTGCCAAACTCATATTTTTCTTTGCTAACGCAGACGTTAATAACGGTATTAACGGAAATACAATTGCACTTGCGAAAACAACAATTAATTGTGTGAATGCAAAACCACGACTATATATACCAAATTGCGCTTGAATTTCTGCCGACGACCCTTGCAGCATATGCGGCACTGTAAGCGAATCTACTAAATTCAAAAGCGGCATGGATAAAGCTCCTATAGCAATCGGAATAGATACTTGTAATATTTTCTTTCCATCTTTTCTCAAATCTCTAAGCGAATATGAATCTTCCTTATAGCGGTATGGACTCTTATTATACGTCCTACGTAAATATATAAGGGAACTTATTACCCCTAGAAACGATCCAACCATTGCCCCACTAGTAATGACAGCACTACTTTCATTCCAATATACTAATACATAAGCGATGATTAACATAAAAAATACTCGTACAAATTGCTCAACGACTTGTGATATCCCCGTCGGTTTCATATCACCAAACCCTTGGAAATAACCACGATAAACTGCCATATATGGTGCTACGAGTAAAGCCAATGACGTAATCAGTAACGGTCCTCTCGTTTCTTCCCCACCAAGCATATTTGCAATTTCAGTAGAAAATAATACAATCACCAAACATCCGAATGCACCAAAAGCCATTCCTATAATTGATGCCGATTTAAATAATTTCGCAATTTCTTTATGCTTATTTTTTTCTTTCAACTCTGCAATTAATTTTGAAATTGCCAATGGTACACCAGCTACTGACAATGTAAGAGCAATCATATATACAGGAAACACGAGGCGAAAAATACCAAGCACTTCATCTCCTGCTATATTTTGTAATGGAATTTGAAAGAAACTTCCAAGCAATTTCGACAAAAAAGTTGTAATTGTTAAAATTGCTGCACCTTTTACAAAATTCTTATTCATGTTCCTTCTCTTTTCTTTTATACATATATTCTCAAACATATTATTACTAAATATAGAGACTGCTTTTATCTCATTAAATCATCATACCAAATTTCTTATATATTGAATACTTTCTTTTTTATAACAAAACGCAAGTATTCTTACTCAAAAAACGATTTTACTCAAACTCCCTACCACTTTCCATTTCTACTTTTTTCTAGTATAACTATGCTATAATGTATCTATTGTCAGTAAGAGGAGTGTTACAAAAATGCTGAATTCGGTCAAGAAGTTATTGGGAGATTCACAAAAAAGAAAGATTAAAAATTACGAACAAATTGTGAATGATATTAATCAATTAGAATCTGTAATGGAAACATTATCAGATGATGAGTTACGTCAAAAAACTGTTACTTTTCAAACTATGTTACAAAATGGAAAAACAGTTGACGATATAAAAATAGAAGCATTTGCTGTCGTTCGAGAGGCTGCAAAACGGGTAATCGGTCTTCGTCACTACGATGTACAGTTAATTGGCGGCCTTGTATTATTAGAAGGAAATATTGCCGAAATGCCTACTGGAGAAGGGAAAACACTCGTTTCCTCTTTACCTACTTACGTACGTGCTCTTGAGAAAAAAGGTGTCCATGTTATTACAGTAAATGATTATTTAGCCAAACGAGATAAGGAACTAATTGGTCAAGTTCATGAATTTCTTGGTCTAACGGTTGGATTAAACCTTGCTCAAATGCAATCTAGCGATAAGAAACACGCTTATGAAGCTGATATTACATATGGAATCGGTACTGAGTTTGGTTTTGATTATCTTCGTGATAATATGGCATCATCTCAAGCGCATCAAGTGCAGCGTCCATATCACTTTGCAATTATAGATGAAGTTGACAGCGTTTTAATTGATGAGGCAAAAACCCCTCTCATTATCGCTGGAAAAAAATCAAGCAGTTCCGATTTTCATTACTTATGCGCAAAGGTAATGAAAACATTTCAAGATACTCTGCACTACACTTTCGATGCAGAGACAAGAACATGTAACTTCACAGAAGATGGCATTACGAAGATTGAAGATTTATTTGATATTGATAACTTATATGATTTAGAGCATCAAACTTTATATCATTATATGATTCAAGCATTACGTGCATATGTCGCTTTCCAATTAGATGTGGATTATATTGTCTATGATGAAAAAATTATGCTCGTTGACATTTTTACAGGACGTGTTATGGATGGACGTTCGTTAAGCGACGGCTTACACCAAGCACTTGAAGCTAAAGAAGGCTTAAAAATTACAGATGAAAATCAAACGCAAGCATCTATTACAATTCAAAACTTCTTCCGCATGTACCCAGCATTATCCGGTATGACTGGTACAGCTAAAACAGAAGAAAAAGAATTTAACCGCGTATATAATATGGAAGTTATCTCTATTCCAACGAATCGTCCTATACTTCGCGAAGATAAAACAGATGTCGTATATTTAACAGCCAATGCTAAATATACAGCTGTCCGCGCAGAAGTAATAAACATACATAAGAAGGAACGCCCTATCTTAATTGGTACGATGTCCATCCTCCAATCCGAAGCGGTTGCTCGTTATTTAGATGAAGCAAATTTATCCTATCAACTATTGAATGCGAAAAGCGCTGAACAAGAGGCTGACTTAATTGCATTAGCAGGGAAAAAAGGACAAATTACAATTGCTACTAATATGGCAGGACGAGGCACTGATATTTTATTAGAAAAAGGTGTTCACGAGCTCGGTGGATTACATGTAATTGGTACAGAAAGACATGAATCTCGTCGCGTTGATAATCAAT
Organism: Bacillus sp. RIT 809; assembly: GCF_016892495.1. Classification (NCBI taxonomy): domain Bacteria; kingdom Bacillati; phylum Bacillota; class Bacilli; order Caryophanales; family Bacillaceae; genus Bacillus; species Bacillus sp. RIT 809. The sequence goes on from NZ_JAFEMR010000033.1 coordinate 33,839, forward strand.
TAAAAGGAAGAGCCGGCCGACAAGGTGACCCTGGAAGTTCGCAGTTTTTCCTTTCATTAGAAGATGAAATGATTCAACGCTTCGCGGGCGAAAAAGTAGACAAATTAAAAAAATCACTTAAAGTTGATAAAAACGGTCTAATCCAAAGCCAAAAAATCCATGACTTTGTCAACCGTACACAATTAATTTGTGAAGGTGGTCATTATGGAATAAGAGAATTCAACTTAAAATTAGATGATGTAACTAACGATCAACGAAATGTCATCTATAAACTTCGTAATAATCTTTTAAACGAAGAAATAAATATGATAGAAATTATCATTCCAATGATTGAACATGCAGTAGATACCGTTGCGAAAGACTATTTAATAGAAGGTATGCTTCCAGAAGAATGGGATTATACTAGTTTAACAGCAGATTTAAAAGAACTTTTACCAAATGAGGAAGTTCCATCATTATCAGCTAACAACGTCCATTCTATCGAAGATTTACATGCCTTATTGAAAAATATTATTTCAGATTATGTAGAGCGTGTTAAAAATACAGCAAGTAACATAGAGGCTCAGCAAGCATTTCGCCAAATCGGGTTACATTTCCTTGATTCAAGTTGGACAAATCATTTAAGCGCAATGCAGCATTTGAAAGAAGGTATTGGATTAAGACAATACCAACAAGAAGACCCTACACGTCTTTATCAAAAGGAAGGCTTTGAAATTTTCTTACAAACATACAGTCATTTCGAAAAAGAAATGGTTTTATATATTGCACGATATTTAAAAACTCCACAAAATGTATAATGAGGTGAATTACATGTTATCATTTTTAAAAAGAGCAAAGAAAAAAGGAAAGGACACTGTCGTTTCTAGTTCTCAACTATTGGGCGGAGAAACAGCTCCACTAAAAAGCAAAAATGTTAAACCTACACTTTACTTCCATCCTTCATGGGGTGAGGTTGCACAAGAGCAAAAATATATTTATCAATTTTTACATAAGTCGTTACCTAGCTTACAAGAAAATCAAATTTCATTAGCTGGTATCGAGGCAGAACGACGTGATAATACTTATTATATTACGACGTTCATTCGTAATAGTGTATCGCAACCTATTTCATTCGAAACAATTACTCTATTACTATTAAACAAAGAGGATGAAATTTGCGCGCGTAAAACATTTAATCTATCTAATTTAGAAGATATCCCTTCAAATGTGAATATGCCATGGACATTTACCTTTGAAGAATCTACAATGACTGAAGCTAAATTGTCTGCAGAAGGTTGGCAATTAGCATTTGAATTTGAGAAAGAACATACTTTAGATTTAGATCCTGCTTGGGCAGCCCAACTAGCAGACTCTGCCAAGGAGAAATTGCAAGAGCTTGTTGCAGGCCTTACACCACCTAAAGAAAATGAGCTTAATTTCTTAGGATTACAAGCTCGTCTAGCGGAAAACAACGGTTTACATACAACGATTTTACTGCGTAATGGTCACAATCGAAATATAACACTGGAGCAGTTGCCGCTACATATCTCAGATGCGACTGGAAATGTTATCGCAAAAAGCAGTTTCAATCTGAAGAACTTTGAAATAAAAGCGAATTCAACAAAACCGTGGACATTTACTTTCCCTACAACTGTAGTAGCTCAACAAGACATTGATTTATCAACATGGACAGCATTTATTCCGAAATAAAACTAAATAAAAACAAGTCGTACTTTCTTACATATACGACTTGTTTTTTTATGTAAAATGTTATTTAATTCTTTTGTAAACGGTCAATATAATACTCTGCCTCTAATTTACAAAAATTATCTATATTGTTTACTTCATGCTTTTTTAACAACTCTAATTGCTCTTCAGTTGGATCTTCATTAATAAGCTCATTAATTTTTTCATTTACTTTCATCGCTAATGCTTGATGGAAATCTGGATGTCCTTTCAACTCGTCGTCTACTTTATTAATCCAAGTTGATTTTGTGTATAAATATTGTTGCCACTGTTCAACAAATTGTTGCATGTCAAACTTTTCTTCGTTCCATTCAATATCCTTCATATACTTCTCAAAAGAAGCAGCAATTGAACGTGTAATCCCGATTTTCACTCCGTGTGGTAACTGTTTGTACATCAAATATTCCCTCCAACTTAAAGCGATTCCTTTCAAATACAAAGAAATCTTAAAATTCATATACCATTGTATGATAGCATACTGCTAATCTAAGATGTTACTATACTGCTTAGTGTAGCAATTGTCAACAGACTTAAAACATCTAGATATAAGGATTTTTGTGCATAATAAACACATATACAAAAAATGAGAACCTCACAATCTACAACGCAATTCATGTAAAGGTTCTTATTTTTTATATTGCTTCAGCTTTCAAAAAGTGTAATTTCTCTTTTTGCTCATCATTCGCCATCATTACTATCGTCTTTTCAACATGCGGATGTACATGTTCAAGTGTCACACCCGCTCCTACTTTATTCGATTGCTCAACAAAGTTTAATAACGCCATAGCTCCTGATACATCCATATAGCGTACATCTTTCATACGCAAAATAACTGGTGACTTCACATCTTGTAAAGAAGCAAAAATACGATCTACTGATAGAAATGAAAGTGGTCCCTGAATCGTATACGTCGCTTCTTTTTCTTTTATAATAGAAGCTTTACGTTCTTTACATTTCACCATGTATATAATGAAGGAAAGAATAATGCCAAACGCAACAGCAACCATTAAATCGAATTTCACTGTCACAACCATCGTCACGAACATAACAATCACATCGCCTCTCGGTGCTACATGTGCTTTCCTCATACTTTCCCAATCAAACATCCCGATGCCAGTTAAAATTAAAATACCTGATAAAACAGCAAGTGGAATATATTGTACGACTGAACCGAGTCCCATAATGAAAATGAATAAGATGACGCTATGCATACAAGCTGAAAGTGCCGTCTTCCCCCCGCTTCTTATATTGACGATGGATCTAACAGTTGCACCTGCTCCTGCTAATCCGCCGAACAAACCACTCGCAACATTACCAATACCTTGTCCGATTAACTCTTTATTACTTTTATGACGTGTCCCCGTCACATTATCCATTACGACAGACGTTAATAATGAGTCAATTGATCCTAGTAAAGCAATACTAAGTGCTGGTAATACAAGTGCTAACATGCCATTTGCGTCTAAATTCGGTACGTGAAGCGATGGCATCGCCTCTGGAATTGCACCAATCTTTTCAATCATCTTATTTAAAGAAAGAGTTCCTACAACTGGTAAGTTTACCGTAATTCCTTGTAGCATAGAAGAAAATAACGGCAACGTTACTGTAACACCTACTAATGCTACTAAACTTGATGGAATAGCCTTAATCCATTTTCCAGAAACAATCATTACAATGATCGTTAATAACACAAGTAGAAAGCTATTTTGTACGTGCTTCATTTCACCTAAAATAATAATCAGTGCAATTCCGTTCATAAATCCTGAAACAACGGGATATGGAATGTAACGAACGTAAGAGCCGAGCTTACATACACCAAATAAGATTTGAAATAACCCTGCCATCATAAATGCAATAAAACTCGCTTCTAATCCATGAGTTGCAATAACGCCTGTTGCAATAACTGTAATCGGCCCAGTAGGACCCGTTACTTGCCCCGGTGTACCGCCAAATAACGCCGCAAACAAACCTGCAAAAATCGCACCATACAATCCGACCAATGCTCCCTCAGACGTTCCCGTTGCGGCAATACCAAATGCAATTGCTAGCGGCAAAGCAACAATCGCAACAGTAAACCCTGCTAAACATTCCTTTGCTATTTTTTGAAACATATAAACAACCACCTTTGTATAAAGTCCACGTTCCATTGTACATCTAAAACAAATCATTCGTTAGCGTATTTATAAAAAACTCTTTACAGTCTCGTGAAGTAAACGCCTACATTGATAAATAGCCTTCCCAAATCAAACTAAAAAACAGCAATATGACGAATCTACCTTTGGAAACAAACTTGACTATGCTATAATGAACAAATTAAATCTTTTACTATATACTTGGAGGCACTATGCTAACTTTTGAAGAAAAATTATCAATTATTGAATCTTTCCCGGAATTAGAAAGAAAGAACGTATCATTAAAACGCGTAAACTTTCACTTTGAAGAAAGTCGTTTAGATAAAAAGAACGTTGTATATCATTTACACCCAAATGGAAACGGATTTGTATATGCAAACTTCATTAAAGGTTATAAAACAGATGATAAAGGTATGATTAACATCCGTGAGTTTTCAGAAGAAGAACTGCGTTCATTAATTGAAAAAGTAATTGAACGTCTATCACAGGAGCAAGAGGAAATTGTAGCACCAATGGAACCTGCTGCCGAAGAAGAATGGCGTAACGAAGATGGTCATATCCTTACTCTTATCTCAGAGGATGACATGTGGAACGTTTACGCTGGCGTAAACTTAGACGGTACATTCAACTCTTATCCAGAAGCTGCGGAATACCTTGATGAAGAAGGTTTCTCACGTAAATAATACGTTTCTTACTACTCATGAGGCCGTCCCAATTTTTTTGGGACGGCCTTCTTTTTATTAATAGGTAGGCTATCATTGTCGTATTTTGTATTTAAGTCGCTATAATGAGAGTTATGTTGCAATTTTACACAATAAGAACATAACTCCATTTCAAAGTTACGTTTTTGGGACAGTCCCATCCATAAAGTGAAACTATAATCAGTGGGGGTTTACGGGCAGCAGGGCTTCCACCTAACTTCTTTGCTCCAGCCGAATTTTGAGGTGGGAGTTTTACTGCCCGGCAAATAGCGGGATAAAATTATGGAATCAAAACTTCTTATTCTCACTATCCCCTATAAAAATTTGAATTTGACAACTATAAGAATCCGTATTAAAAAAATCATTAACTAACTCTACTTCAATAAAACTCTCTACTTCTATATTATTTTCTTTTACATATTTGATTATAATATTTCGACGTTCCTCTTCATTTTCTTTACTATACGCTAACGTTACATATTTCCCGCCCGGTAATATTTTTATATTTGGCATCTCTTCCATATGTACATGATCTTGCACCTTATTAAAAACATACTTTGGCTCTACATCCCACTTTTCATTGACATTGTATAGAATACCCATCTCCATTGACATCTTATCTTCATACTCTTGAATGATTTTCTCTAAATTAGAATAATACAGTAACTCCTGTAAACTCCCCACTTCTTTGCATGGCGCTACAATCACATTCCGCAGTTCAAAGAACTGAATACACACTTCATCACTTTTTAATATTTCCTGTGAACTCCCTACTTTCTCATTTAACCCATCAATCGTTTCAATTACCTCGTTCATTTTCTTTATATGTTCTTCCGCTTCCGCTCTCTTTAATTGTAAAAATTGCAGCAACTTGCCCGTATTACATTCCTTAAAAATCTCTTGAAGTTCTACTATACTGGTGTTCAATTCTCTACAGCTTTTTATAATATCAATGTGAATAAATTGATCTATAGAATAATATCTATATCCTGTTGATTCATCAATATGCTTTGGAATAAGAATCCCCATCTTATGATAGTACCTTAACGCTTTTATCGTAATATCCTTTATTTTTGCAACTTCTCCAATAGAAAATATTTTTTTCATTTGAATCTCTTCCCTCATATTTTTTCTCACACAACCATTGACTCTCCCCTTAGAGGAGACCTTACTATTTATAATAAGTCATTTATATTAATAAAGGGAGTATACAATTATGAACACAGTAAAATATAGAAGTCTTGTTAAGGAAGACTATGAGCCTATAAAACATTTAATTGGTGAGGCATTTGGATTTAATAAATTCATTACAGATAAAAAATTTTTAAATTCACTATTAAACTTCTACCTACACAGTTGCATTTTAGAAAGTTCCTTTAGTAAGGTAGCTGAAAAAGATAATAAAATTATCGGTGTCATTTTAGGCGATTCCGAAAAAGATAAAAACCGTTTAAAGAGATTCCATAATACTGTTAGCTTTTCCTTTAACACGCTGAAACTATTCATGACTAATAAAGAGAATAGAGGGTTTTTAAAAGCATTTATAAAAGTTCAAAAAACATATAAAGAACTCATTCAAGGAAAAGAAGATCATTTTCAAGGTTGTATACAATTATTCATCGTATCCGAAGAATCTAGAGGTCTTGGAGTTGGGAAATCTTTATTAAATCACTTATTCCAATACATGACAAAAGAAGATGTTACATCTTTATATTTATATACAGATAATGAATGCAACTATGGATTTTATGACAAGCAAAACTTCCAACGTATACAAGAAAAAGCAGTTAATTTTGGACCAAAAGAAGAAGATTTCAACATATTTTTATACCGCTATGACTTTAACTAATAGTAACATGTACACTTCAATGCTCTTTGCTATTTTCATTCCAGGCGTTCGCCACTTCACAGGATACTTTGCAGGAATTATCAACTTACCGTTTCGCCGCTTTGCGATGACAATTTATTCAGGCGCCCTATTTTGGGTATCCTTCTTCTTAATCGGTGGTTACTGGTTAGGGGAAAACTTAGAAGATATATTCCTAGTACTTGAACAACACATTTGGAAAATTATCTTCGGTATTATTGTCATTACGCTAATCACCCGATTTCGCAAAAAATTAATGCATGTGGTTTTAAAACGTATAAATTAAAACAATAATCATTTCATTTAAACCTTTCATCAATAAGTAGCATCCGACTTAGCTGCGTATAAAAATAATAAAAAGCGGAGACCCATTGTCTCCGCTTTTTCACATACATTTTTCTTCCGAACTAACTCTCACCATTAATTTTTTTTGCGTCTAAACAACCTCGCTCCCAAAATTAATGCAAACATACCCGCAATAATAGAAGTAGATTCAGTTGATGCTCCTCCTGTTTGAGGAAGTAATTTTGATTGCTTATTATTTTCTTTACTAGATGGTACTTCAGGTTTATTTTGTACATCTTGTTTGTTTTGTGCTTCTTGTTTGTTTTGTACTTCTACTTTATCCTGTACATTTTGTTTGTTTGATACTTCCGGTTTTTCTGTTACCTCTGGTTTCTCGAACACATTCGGTTCTTCTGTCACCTTTGGCGTTTCCGGTTTTACTGGCTCTTCTATTTCTTTTGTTGTTTCTTCTTTATTTTGCTCTTCCTCTGGTGTTACCAAGATCTCCGGTTTGTCTGTTACCTCTGGTTTCTCTAACACATTCGGTTCTTCTGTCACCTTTGGCTTTTCCGGTTTTACTGGCTCTTCTATTTCTTTTGTTGTTTCTTCTTTATTTTCTTCTTGTTCTGGTGTTACCAAGATCTCCGGTTTTTCTGTTACCTCTGGTTTCTCTAACACATTCGGTTCTTCTGTCACCTTTGGTGTTTCCGGTTTTAATGACTCTT